>JAPKZH010000660.1 GCA_026393905.1 Candidatus Aminicenantota bacterium | reverse complement strand
AAAAAATGACAACCTGGTTTTGAGAATGTGGAAAATCTTGTCCCACATGCCTGGAGAGGTATGGATTTTTCTATGATTTTAGGTTATTTTGGACAGCAGTGATAAATTCTAAAAAGAAGATTCCTCTCATCATCCCTTTTTTGAACCCATCTTTGAATGAAAAAAAGCGATGCTCCAACTAGGCCGGAAAGAAACGCACCCAAAAAGAGAGCCACGGCTTGCGACATTTTCACCCTCCTCTTGCTTTGACGATTCAGAGTCTTTATACATCAAGAGCATATAAAAGGCAATCCGAGCCGTTCCTTGCCCTCTCCCAGTTTTGAGGAGGGCCAGGGGACATGAGGAAGACAGGAGGCCGGTCAGGGGAAGCAGGATTGGGTTTTTTTATTCGTTAAGGTCCAAAATTAGATTTGTGGCATCGAAGACAAGCGTCATAACGGTTGGGATGAGGCGATTTTCGACGATCAACGGAGGACTAAGGTGAGTTCCGGGGACCAGTCATATTCACGGGTGGCTTTATTAAAGCTAAACTGGGATGGCCACTTTGGTCGCTTGTCCGCAGCGCAAGTCCAGAAGACAGTCCTTGATCATTTGAGTTAAGTTGGAGAGACTGAGGAGGAGCGGGTCGGTCACGACCAAAAGCGCCACAAAGAGCCGGCTGAGCGTACGCCGGGTCCCATGGCGAGCGTGCTTGCGGAGGATTTCCAGCTCGCGGCGCAGTTGGTGAGCCAAGCGGCCGGCTCCCAAAGCGAGAAGCAAGATGTAGCCTAGGGCCAGGCCTGTCAACAAACGGTTCAACCGCTCCGCCCTGCGGACTTTCAAGCGCAACCCCCGCACTCCCAGCCAGGATTTAAAATCCCGAAAACTTGTTTCGATCCGCATCCGGCTTCGATAGAGCTGGACGACGGCGTCGGTCGGGAGCATCTCTTCGGAGTCGGCCGGCACCAACAAAAACCAAGGCTCTTTAAACCCCTTCTCCCGATAGACAATAATATCGATCCGTTCTTTTTTGGTGCCCTGGTAAAGCACCTTGCGGTAACGGCAGGCCACTCCCTGGCGATGGGGTAATCGCCCCAGACTGGCCCGTTTCACCTTGCCCTCCTCCTGGTATTCCACGGTCACCGTCGCCCGGCCCCGGATAACAAACAACCACTGCTCTTGGCGGCAGAGGGCCAGAAGCGAAGCTCGGCCATAACCCCTGTCCATGACCCAGACGAACCGGACTTCTCGGGGAAGCCCGCCGGCCAACCGCCGGAGAAAGTCCTCTTCCAGCCGATTCCGACTCGACGGAAGCTGCCCATATTCAAACGTCGCCATGGCCGGCGGAATCGCCCGGCCCTCCACCGGGTAACTTCCCGTTAAAACCTGGATATCTCCCACCGCCGTCTGATCGACAAGCACAGGCACAAGAGAGGGACAGCTCTCGCCGGCCGCCAACCTTAGCAGCCCCGAACTTAATTGCTCGGTCCGAAAATGGGGATTATCCAAAAAACGATGGAGCCGTTTGTAACGAGCCGCGACCTGGCCCCTCGTCGGCATCGCCCGGGAGATGCCGCTCAAGGAGAGTCTGCCATACCAACCGCGGGGCGTCCGCAGCACCATCACCAAGCCGATCATCAGGGCCGCCAAGTTCTTCCTGACCGTGGCCCGGATATCCCCAAACGTCTCCCGGAGCGTCGTCTCGATCTCCCCTTCCAGGTCTCGCCATTCGACGCTTGTCTCGGCCATCTCACCGGCTCTTGAGGATCTCCAGGTTCACCCCGGTCAGCTCCTTAAGCAAGAGCTTATGCTGTTTATAGTTGCGGGCCAGCACCAGCGCCTCGCCTTCCAGGGCTTTATTGACGTAGACAGTCTTGGTCTTTCCCTTGTCTTTATAGGTGACGCATAAGAAGGTATGGGGAAAACCCTTTTGACATCGGCAGTTGGGCTTGCCGCAGGTCATCCGCCGATAAACGACCGAGCCCTGCATCATCGACCCGATTTTGCGCATTCGGGAACGCAGGCTCCGGGCCTTGGACCGAAACAGTTGACGTTGAGTCATGATGGGCCTCCTATCTAACAGTATTTATACTGTAAGAAACATGTAAAGTCAAGTCGCCCCTTCCTGTTTTTCTGGATTAAAACCCCCCGATAAATCCTGTAATAAAACTACGTTATATCAAACTGGGAGGGGGCAAGGAGCCGTTCGGCTTGTGGCCTTGTCTTAGAAAAAAAGAAATGCAAACAGGCTATTTATCACGGGACGATGAACACGAGCCGGGGAAGATTTTGAGAATAAGAAAGCCTGAACTCGGGGACTAACCAGAAAGGCGTATTTTCTATTTATCCAGAAGCATTTGTTGATACTCTTCTTTAGTAGGATCACAATCGAGAAAACCGACGAACTGTTCCTGATTATTAAAATAAAGGTTTTTATAAATTTTCGATATCATCCAATCAGGCAAAGTTTTATATTTTTGCTTGCTGTGCCCACCGACTTTGGAACAAATTGTCGTCTTTATTTTCCCATC
>JAPKZH010000410.1 GCA_026393905.1 Candidatus Aminicenantota bacterium | reverse complement strand
CAATCACCAGCATCTCGATCAAGGGACGTTTGGGCTTGCCGACCGCGGCGAAATATTTATAGAAGAACGCCGCGGCAGCACGTATTATGATGACCCGATCTATCAATCTCACTACACTCAGCCGATCGCCCATTCGACAATCCTCATCGACCGAAACCCGCAGAGCCAAAGGGTTGGCGATCCGCTTCTCTTTGCTGAAGGCTTTGACGACCACGCCTTCATCAGTCACTTTTTAGACGGAGAACATGCCGCCTTCAGCTCTGGAGATATCGGCCGCCTCTATTGGGGAAAAGTCAAAACGATCCAGAGAAATGTCCTCTATATCAAACCGCGAACGCTGCTCATGCTGGATGCCATCACCCCGGCCGAAAAAGATGCGGACATTTCTCTTCTTTATCAGGCCGCCCACCTGGATGGGATTCGCTCCGGGTCGAAAGTCTCCTCGATTGCGAAAAGCGCAGGAACGCTCACAATCCGCCACCTGGCTCCTGAAAATTCCGTCGTTGAAGCCCTTGAAACGCCCCACTACATCAACACATTGAAAAACGAGAATCCCCTTCTCAAGGAAGGGATGTTGGCCGTCACCGCCAGGACAGAGGGAAAAACTCTTATCTTGGCCAATCTCTTGACAACTCTTTCTGAAAATGAAGTCAAGGCCGATTATCGGAAAGACGAGGACTGCGGTTTCGGGGTCGTCCAGAAAACGGAGTTCGTCTTTTCCACAAAACCCGGCCACACCTACAGTTTCAAGGGACTGACGACGGATGCCCTGGCCGCCGCTTGGAATGGGGATACGATCTTCGCCGCGCTCTGCACATCGCTGGCCAAGAATGGCCTGGAGCTCATGCGATCTAGGGAGCCGGCGACTTGTGAGATCCGCGGCCAGACCTTCAAATGCTATCTGGCCAGGGCTTCCGAGGTTGTCTTCGGCTTAGCATCTAAGCCCAAAGAAGTCTATCTCGGCGGCGAAAAAATCAAGAATTTTGTTTTTGATGAAAATCAGAAAGCCCTACGCCTGACTCTGCCCGCGGGAGAAAGCCTGGTCATTGCCAGATAATAAAAACACGGCTCAGGGAGGACAAATGAAAAGGCGAGAATTCATCGGCCTATCGTCCGCAGGAGCGGCAGCACTTCTGGCCGGGACCACCAGCTACGGCGGCACCGGGTCAAAAACGATTCCTCTCGCCGCTTCGGCCCAAACCCTGCAGGCGCCGTTGCCAACGGATGAATATGTCCAAGCAGCATTCTCTCCGGCAGAACTCCGGCAGCTCAGGCGCCAGTATGAATACGACCTCTATGAAGACTTTCTGCCGTTCATGGAGAAATTTGTCATCGATCACGAATACGGCGGGTTCCTATGTGCGACGGACCGCGACGGAACCCATGTCTCCACAGACAAGAGCCAATGGTATGAAGGCCGGGGAATCTGGGTTTACTCTTACCTCTACAACAACCTCAAACGGGATCCCAAATATCTCGAAGTTGCCCGGAAGTCGGTCGAATTCATCCTCAAACACAAACCTTCAGGCGACGGCCTCTGGCCATCGGCCTTTTCGCGGGAAGGGAAAGCCATCGGAGTGCCGGACACAAGGACGTACGGCGATCTGTTCGTCGCCCACGGGCTTGCCGAATACGGCAGGGCGACCGGGGACGACACATGCCTCAAGCTGGCCAAAGAGACCATGCTCAAATGCCTCAGGCTTTATGACCGCCCTGATTTTTGGCCAGAAGCGGCCCAGAGCTATCTTGGCAAAGATGCGCCTCTCGTCCCGGGCGCGCGCGTTCAGGG
>JAPKZH010000290.1 GCA_026393905.1 Candidatus Aminicenantota bacterium | reverse complement strand
GTGATGCCCGGGGACAACGTGAACCTGGAGATCGAGCTGATCACGGACGTGGCCATGGAGAAAGGGCTGCGGTTTGCCATACGGGAAGGCGGGCGGACGGTGGGAGCCGGGTCGGTCACGGAAGTCATCGAGTAAGGAGAGAATGGTATCATGGCGAGCCTCTTGGCGCGGCAATCCCCTCGGATGAGAAGAGGGGGTCGCCACGGCACTACATGCCTCGCGATGACATGAGATGAGTAATAAGCATGAGAGAAATCATCACCTTGAGTTGTTCGGTGTGCAAGCGACGCAATTACTCGAACACGCGTAACAAAAAAAAGCAGACCGAGAGGCTGGAGATCAAGAAATTCTGCCCGTTCTGCCGGAAACACACGCTTCACAAGGAAGTGAAATAGGAGATTTTGAAAAAGGGATAAATGTGAGTCAGGTGAGTAGCTCAACTGGCTAGAGCAGCGGTCTCCAAAACCGCAGGTTGCGGGTTCGAGTCCTGCCTCACCTGCCAAACGCCCCTACGATAAAGGATTGTTTCCAAGAAATAATCTCAGGCAAGGATAGGGTTTAACCATGAGCGGAAAAGAGAGATGGTACAAGCGTTTTTGGCCGTTTATCAAAGAGGCCAGGGCGGAACTGAAGAAAGTCACCTGGCCTTCCCGGAGCGAGGTCTACAGCACCACCCTGGTCGTCATCATCGCCGTGATCTTCTTCGGCTTTTACTTGTTCTTTATGGACGTGGCGTTTTCTTGGGCGATCACGAAAATCAAAGATTTTTTTGGATAAACAATAACCATGGCAAAAAATTGGTATGTCGTTCACACGTACTCAGGGTTTGAGAAGTTCGTGGCCGAGTCTATCCGGCAGCGGGCTCTCGAAATGAACATCCAGGACCAGATCGGCCAGATCATCATCCCCACGGAAGACGTCATCGAGATCAAGTCCGGCAAGAAGGTCGTCTCGACCAAGCGGTCGTATCCCGGATATATCCTCATCGAAATGGAAATGACCGATGAGAACTGGCTCATCATCCGGGAAACGCCGAAGGTCACGGGCTTCGTCGGCTCGGGCAAAAAGCCGTCGGCGTTGAGCAAGGAGGATGTCGGCCAGATCGTCGAGCACATGGAGACGACCTCGGAAAAGCCCAAGCCCAAGCATTCCTTCGAAAAGGGCGAAGCCGTCCGCATCATCGACGGGCCGTTCTTCAATTTCAACGGCATCGTCGAGGATGTCAACCACGAGCGGAACACGCTCAAGGTGCTGGTGATGATCTTCGGCCGGTCCACCCCCGTCGAGCTGGAGTTCTTACAGGTCGAGAAAATCTAGGAGGAACTTATGTCCAAAGAAGTTGTGGCCAGGATCAAGCTCCAAATTGTCGCCGGCCAGGCCAGCCCGGCCCCGCCCGTGGGCCCGGCCTTGGGCCAGCACAGCGTGAACATCATGGACTTTGTCCGCCAGTTCAACGAGAAAACGAACAAGATGGAGGAGGGGATGGTCATCCCCGTCGTCATCACGGTCTTCAAGGACAAGACGTTCAATTTCGTCTTGAAAACGCCGCCGGCCTCCTACCTGCTGAAGAAGGCCGCGGGCATTGCCAAGGGATCGGGGGCGCCGAACAAAGAAAAGGTCGGCAAGGTGACCCAGAAGCAAATCGAAGACATCGCCCGATTCAAGCTTCCGGACCTGAATGCCAACGACCTGGAAGCGGCCAAAAGAATCATCGAAGGAACGGCCAAAAACATGGGATTGGAGATCATCAGTGGCTAATCGAGGAAAGAAATATCTCAAGGCGAGGGAACTAAAAACGAAGACGGAGTACACCATCGAAGAGGCGGTCAGCTTGATCAAAAAAGCCAAATTCGCCAAGTTCGATGAGTCCGTCGAAATCGCCATGCGTCTGGGCGTCAACCCCAAGCAGTCGGACCAGATGGTCCGCGGCACGATCGTCCTGCCCCACGGCACCGGCAAGACCAAGAAGATCTGTGTCCTGGCCTCCGGCGAGAAGATCAAGGAAGCCGAGGACGCCGGCGCCGACTACGCCGGCGGCGACGAGCTGGTCGAGAAGATCGCCGGCGGCTGGATCGATTTCGATGTCGTCATCGCCACGCCCGACATCATGCGCGGCGTGGGCAAGCTGGGCCGGATTCTCGGGACCAAGGGCCTCATGCCCAACCCGAAATCCGGAACGGTGACCTTCGACATTAAAAAGGCCGTCGAAGAAACCAAGGCCGGCAAGGTGGAATTCCGCATCGACAAGACCAGCATCATCCATTCCACGGTGGGCAAGGTCTCGTTTTCCGAGAACAAGCTCGCCGAGAACGTGAAGACCTTTCTGGCGGCCGTCCAGCACGCCCGGCCGTCGGCCGCGAAAGGGAAGTTCATCCGGAGCATGTTCTTGGGTTCGACGATGGGACCTTCTTTCAAGATCACCGAAGAAGTGTTGGAGAAATAGGAGACAGGCACGTGAAACGGGAAACCAAAGAAACACGCATCCACGAGGTGTCCGAAATTTTCAAGGCGAACCATACCTTCTACGTGTTCGATTACAAGAACATGACCGTGGCCCAGTCGGTCGACCTGCGGAAGACGCTGCGGAAGAACGGTTCCTCCCTGAAAATCGTCAAGAACCGGCTTGCCCTGCGAGCGCTCCGGGCCGAATTCCCGGCCGAGTTCAAGTCCTCGTTCCGCAATCCCACCGCCGTCGCCTACACCGCGGCCGACCCGATCGCCCTGGCCCGGCTTCTCAAGGATTTTGCCGCCCAGAACAAGGTGCTGATCATGAAGGGAGGTCTGGTCGAGGGCCATTATTTTCCCGCCGCGAGGTTCGAGGAGATCGTCAAGCTGGCCTCCCGCCAACAACTTTTGGGCAAGGTCGGCTACCTGATGGCCTACCCGCTCATGCAGCTTTTAAGGACTTGGCAGGCCCCTTTGACCAACGTCGGCAGCCTGTTGAGCCAATTAAAAAATAAAAAATAGCCAATAAAATGGTCACAACCGAGACAGGAAAGGAGTCAAACAACATGTCAAAACTAACCAAAGAAGAATTCTTCAATCACCTGGACCAATTGACGGTTTTGGAGCTGGCGGACTACATCAAGGAGTTCGAGACGCGGTATGGAATTAGCGCCGCTGCGGCCTTCCCCATGGCCGCGGCCGGCGGAGCCGCTCCCCAAGCCGAGGCCAAGGCTGAAGAAGCCAAATCCGAATTCACCCTGGTCTTGAAGAGTGCCGGAGACAAGAAGATCAACGTCATCAAGATCGTCAGAGAAATCACCAGCCTTGGCTTGAAAGAAGCCAAAGACCTGGTCGACGGCGCCCCCAAGCCGGTTAAAGAAGGGATGGCCAAGGATGAGGCGGAGGCGCTGAAGAAGAAATTCGAGGAAGTCGGGGCTCAGGTCGAATTGCAGTAACGTTCGGAGAGGTGCATCCCTCATTGTTTCGACTGAGGTCTCTTGCCAAAAGATTTTTTGGGGCGGGCATTCCGAATTCGGGAATTCGGCAGGCCGAGCCTATTTACGTTTTAGAGAGCGTCCATGATCAAAGAATCTGAAAATTTTTACCGTGACAGGGTTGATTTTTCCAAAATCACGACGGTCTTTCCGATGCCTGACCTTCTGGCCATCCAGAGGCAGTCCTATGCGGAATTTCTGCAGATGGAGCTTCTGGCCGAGGAACGGAAGGACACTGGCCTGCAGGCCGCTTTTAAGGATGTCTATCCCATCTCCGATTTCAAGGAGACCACCCAGCTCGACTTTATCAACTACTCGATCGGAAATTGGGAATGCAAATGCGGCCGGCTGAAGGGCGTGGAGAATTCCCGGGCGCGCTGCAACGGCTGCGGGACCCTGCTCCCGGCCGAGGCGGAGCTCACGGAGAAGGAAATCTGTCCGTACTGCAACGCCGTCAGGAAGATCGAAATCCCGCTCTGCGACCACTGCGGTGACACGGTCGGGCTGAAGATGAAGTACAGCCCGAACGAGTGTCTCCAAAAGGGTTACACCTATGCCGTCCCGCTGAGGCTCAAGGTCCGCTTGATTTCTTGGGAAAAGGACGCGACAACTAAGGCCAAGCGGCTGAAGCATATCAAAGAGCAAGAGGTCTATTTTGGCGACATCCCCTTGATGACGGATAAGGGGACGTTCATTTTCAACGGAATCGAGCGGGTGGTGGTCAGCCAGCTCCAGCGCTCGCCCGGCGTCTTTTTCCGCCAGGGCGAGAGCAAAGGATTTTTCATCGCCAAAATCATTCCCTACCGAGGCGCCTGGGTGGAATTTGAGTATGATGCGAAAAACAACCTGTATGTCCGCCTGGACAGGAAAAAGAAATTCCTGGCCACGGTTTTTCTGAGGGCCCTGGGGTTCAGCTCGGACGAAGACATCCTCAAGATTTTTCACAGAATCTTTAAGATCACGCCCGAAAACGGAAAGCTCTACTGGGACGTTTCAGACGGGTTGATCGGCAAGACCCTGGGCGAGGACATCCTCGACGCCAAAGGGAAAAATGTCGCCATCCACACCAGAAAAAAAATCACGCCGGAGATTCTCCAGGAGATTAAAGACCTGGGCCTGGCCAAGGTGGCCATCGACCGGAAAGACCTGCAGAATGCCTTTGCCCTAAGCGGTATCAAGGGCAAAGTCAAGGGCAATGAGGAAATCGGCGATACGGCCCTCGACCTGCTGATCGGCAAGGGCGAGCCGTTCGAAGTGTTCTTCCCGACCGAGGACGAGGCGGGGATGATCATCGTCAACACGGTGAAAAAGGACCTGCGCAAGGATACCAACCAGGCCCTGGCCGAGATCTATCGAAAATTGCGGCCCGGCGAGCCTCACACCATGGAGAGCGCCCACAATCTCTTCCGCAACCTCTTCTTCAACCCCCAGAAGTACAATTTTTCCCGGATCGGCCGCTTGAAGATGAACATCAAGCTGGAGTTGAACACATCCCTCGATGACAAGACGCTTCTCCCCAAGGATTATGTGGAGGTGATCAATTACCTGTTCCGCCTCCGCCGGGGAGAAGGAAGCGTCGATGATATCGACCATCTGGGAAACCGGCGCGTCCGATCGGTCGGCGAGCTCGTCGAGAATGCCTTCCGCATCGGGCTGACCCGGATGGAGAGGACGATCAAAGAAAAAATGACGATCACGGCGGACCTGGCCTCGGCCATGCCCCAGGACCTGATCAATTCCAAGCCGGTCATCGCTGCGCTCAAGGAGTTTTTCGGAAGCTCGCAGCTGTCGCAGTTCATGGACCAGATCAACAGCCTGGCCGAGGTGACACACAAGAGGCGGTTGAGCGCCCTCGGTCCCGGCGGGCTGAGCCGCGAACGGGCGGGGTTTGAAGTCCGGGACATCCAGGCTTCCCATTATGGGAGGATCTGTCCGGTAGAAACGCCGGAAGGCCCAAATATCGGGTTGATCTCCTCGTTGAGCTGCTACGCCCGCGTCAACAGCTTCGGTTTTGTCGAAACGCCCTACCGGAAGGTCAAAGACGGCCGGATCATCGATTATGTCAAGATCCTGCATCCAGGCGACAGCAACACGAAGGTCGGCGATGTCATCGAGAAAGATGAGATTCTGAAGGATATCGCATCGCTCAAGCGGAAGAACGCCTGCCACATGCCCGTCGTCGAGCCCTACTGCTTCTACCAGACGGCCTGGGAGGAAGAAAAATACAACATCGCCCAGGCCAACGCCAAGGTCGATGAGAAAGGCAATTTTACCGACGACCTGATCAGCGCCCGTCAATCCGGGAATTTCAAGCTCCTGCCCAAAAATCAGATCGATTATATCGACGTCTCTCCCAAGCAGTTGGTCTCGCTCTCGGCGGCCTTGATTCCTTTCCTGGAGCACGATGACGCGAACCGCGCCCTGATGGGCTCCAACATGCAGAGGCAGGCGGTGCCCCTTCTCCGGCCCATCGCTCCGCGCATCGGGACCGGGATCGAGCATCTCGTGGCCAAAGGATCGGGAGATGTCATCGTCTGCAGGCGTTCCGGCGTCGTGGAGTTCGTCGATGCCGAACGCATCCTGATCCGCGTCGACGAGCGCGATAATTCCAAGGAGCACGAAGTCGGGACCGATCTCTACCTTCTGACAAAATTCCTCAGGACGAACCAGAACACCTGCTTCAGCCAGAGGCCGATCGTCCGGAAAGGCGACAAAGTCGAGAAAGGCCAGATCCTAGCCGACAGCTCTTGCACGGACCTGGGAGAGCTGGCCCTGGGGCGGAATGTCATGTGCGCGTTCATGCCCTGGCGCGGCTACAATTTCGAAGACGCCATCATTGTCAGTGAGAAACTGATCATTGCCGATATCTTTACCTCCCTCCATATTGTCGAGGAAACGATCGAGGCCCGGGATACGAAACTGGGCCCGGAGGAGATCACCAGGGACATTCCCAACGTCCCCGAAAACCTGCTCAGGAACCTCGATGAGAACGGCATCCTCCGGATCGGCGCCCAGGTCAAATCGGGAGATGTCCTGGTTGGGAAGGTCGCGCCCAAGGGCGAGACGCAGCTCTCTCCTGAGGAAAAACTCCTCAAGGCGATCTTCGGCGAGAAGGCCTTGGATGTGAAGGACGCTTCGCTCTATTGTTCGCCCGGGGTCGAAGGAACGGTGATCGACGTCCGCATCTTTTCCCGCCGCGGAACGGAAAAAGGCAATCGCGCCAAGCTCATCGAGAAAGACGAGATCGCCAAGATGAAGAGGAACCTGGACGATGAGATCCTCATCCTCGAGGGAGAAAAACGGCGGAAGGTCAAGTCCCTGCTCAAGGGAGAATTCGTGGCCAAGGACCAGAAGGTCTCCGGCATAGCCCTGGCCAAAGGCGCCAAGCTGACGGAACGAACTCTCGACGAGATCGACCCCGAGGACCTGGACAAGATCAAGCTGGAAGACAATGCCGAGCGGGATGAAAAGATCAAGGATATCGAAAAGAAGGTCAAACGCCAGATCGAAGCGTTGCGCTCGATCTTCAAGGAGAAAGTGGAAAGCTTGAAGAAGGGCGACGAGTTGGCCCCCGGCGTCATCCAGGCCATCAAAGTCTTCATCGCCATGAAACGCAAGCTGTCGGTCGGAGACAAGGTGTCCGGCCGCCATGGCAATAAGGGCATCATCGCCAAGATCGTCCCGGAAGAGGACATGCCCCGCCTTCCGGACGGCGCGCCCGTCGATATCGTCCTGAACCCGCTGGGCGTCCCCTCCCGGATGAACGTCGGACAGATCCTGGAAACGCATGCGGGTTGGGCGGCCGAAAAACTCGGCCTGTGGATTACGACGCCGGTCTTTGACGGCTGCTCGGAAAGGGAAGTCAAGGAACTGCTGGTCAAGGCGGGATTGCCCATGACCGGAAAAACCCCGCTCTATGACGGCATCACGGGCGAGCTGCTGGACCAGGAAGTCACCGTCGGCAATATCTATATGATGAAACTCTACCACCTAGTGGACGACAAGATCCATGCCCGCTCGACGGGACCGTATTCGCTCATCACCCAGCAGCCCCTCGGCGGAAAGGCCCAGTTCGGCGGACAGCGCTTTGGAGAGATGGAAGTCTGGGCGCTGGAAGCCTACGGCGCGGCCTATACCCTTCAGGAGCTTCTCACCGTAAAATCCGACGACGTCGAGGGACGGGCTAAAATCTATGAGGCCATCGTCAAAGGGGACCTGGAATTCTCGCCGGGACTTCCTGAATCCGTCAACGTCCTCATCCGCGAGCTGCAGAGCCTGTGCTTGAACGTGGAGCTGGAAAAAGCCGAAAAGGAAGAAGTCCTGCCGTGGGGGATTGACGTTCCCCAAATCCTCAAAGGAGAACAATAATGGAAATCAGGCAACCCCTGGGCGGAAAACCGAAATTGGAATTTGACCGGGTTCGGATCAGCATCGCTTCCCCGGAGAAAATCAAGAGCTGGTCCTGGGGAGAGGTGACCAAGCCCGAGACGATCAACTACAGGACCTTCAAGCCGGAAAAAGACGGCCTTTTCTGCGCCAAGATTTTCGGCCCGATCAACGATTTCGAATGCCTCTGTGGCAAATACAAGCGGATGAAATACCGGGGCATTATCTGCGAACGCTGCGGTGTCGAAGTGACCAAGTCCAAGGTCCGGCGGGAACGGATGGGGCATATCCAGCTGGCCTCGCCGGTGGCCCACATCTGGTTCTTCAAGAGCCCGCCCAGCCGGATCGGACTGGTCTTGGACCTGTCCATCAAAGACTTGGAAAAAGTCCTCTATTTTGAGTCCTATATCGTCACCAATGCCGGCGAAACCCCGCTCAAGGAGAAACAGCTCCTCAATGAGGAAGAGTACAAGGAAGCCCGCGAAAAATACGGCGACAAGTTCGAAGCCTCGATCGGCGCCGAGGCCATCAAGTTTCTTCTGTTGAGGATCAATATCAAGAAGGAGGCCGACCGTCTTCGAAAATTGATGAAGAAGGAGACCTCCCAGCAGAGAAAGCTGCGCTATGCCAAGCGGCTGCGCGTCTTCAAGGCCCTCAACAAGTCGGGAAATCGTCCGGATTGGATGATTTTGGATGTCGTTCCCGTTATCCCTCCGGACCTGAGGCCGCTGGTGCGGTTGGACGGCGGACGTTTTGCCACATCCGACCTGAACGACCTCTACCGCCGTGTCATCAACCGGAACAACCGCCTCAAGAAGCTGATCGAGCTACGGGCGCCGGAGCTCATCATCCGCAACGAAAAAAGGATGCTCCAGGAAGCCGTAGACGCCCTTTTTGATAACGGGAAAAGAGGGCGGGTTCATCTCGGAGCGAACCGGCGGCCGCTCAAATCCCTAAGCGAAGCCCTGAGAGGAAAACAGGGCCGGTTCAGGCAGAACCTGCTCGGCAAGCGCGTAGACTATTCCGGCCGTTCGGTCATCGTCGTCGGGCCCGAGCTCAAGCTTAACCAGTGCGGCCTGCCCAAAAAAATGGCCCTGGAGCTCTTCAAGCCTTTTATTTTCCAGAAGCTGGAAAAGGAAGGGCTTGTGCCCAGCGTCAAGGTGGCCCGGGAATGGCATGAACAAGAGCGGCCCGAGGTCTGGGATTACCTGGAAGAGGTGGTCAAAGAGCACCCCATCCTTCTCAACCGCGCCCCCACGCTTCACCGCCTCGGCATCCAGGCCTTCGAGCCCTTGCTCATCGAAGGCAAGGCCATCCAGATCCATCCGCTTGTCTGCGCGGCCTTTAACGCCGATTTCGACGGCGACCAGATGGCCGTCCATATCCCTCTGTCCGTCGAAGCCCAGATCGAAGCCTCGACGCTGATGCTCTCGACGAATAACATCCTTTCTCCTGCCCACGGCAGGCCTCTGACCATTCCCAGCCAGGACATGGTCTTGGGCTGCTATTACTGTACGTTGGCCAAGAAAAAGCTCAAGGGCGAGGGCCGCATTTTTATCTCTCCCGACGAGGTGCTCCTGGCCCTGGAGAACAAGAAGATCGACCTTCAGGCGTTGGTCAAGATGCGCTATGAGGGTCCGTTTATGAACCTTTCAATCTATTATGATGACCAGGCCGTGATCAGCTGTCCCGTTGTGAATGTCAATCGCGAGCTGATCGAGACGACCCCGGGACGGATCATCTTTAACAATGCCCTGCCCAAAGGCATGCCGTTCATCAACGGCACCTTCAAGAAGAAGGGCTTGGAAAACCTCGTTTTCTTCATCTACCTCAAGTCCGGCTTGGCCCCCACCGTCGAAACCCTGACAAGCTGAAAGAGCTCGGGTTCAACCAGGCGACTCAGGCGGGCTTTTCCCTGGGCATCGATGACTTTGTCATCCCTAAAGAAAAGAAGGGCTTGGTCGATAAGGCCCAGAAAGAGGTCCAGGACATCGAAAAGCTCTATCTCGACGGAACGATATCCGCCGGCGAGCGGTTCAACCGGGTCGTCGAGATCTGGGGCGCGGTGACGGACAAGATCTCCGTGGCCATGATCGAGGAGATGAAGAAGATCAGCTTCGAAGGGCCTGCCCTCAACTCGCTGTTCGTCATGGCCGATTCCGGATCCAGGGGCAACAAGCAGCAGATCCGCCAGCTGGCCGGGATGCGTGGCCTCATGGCCAAGCCCTCTGGCGAGATCATCGAGATGCCGATCGTCTCCAACCTGAGAGAAGGGCTGAACGTGGCTCAATACTTCATCTCGACCCACGGCGCCCGAAAAGGATTGGCCGACACGGCTTTGAAGACGGCCAATTCCGGCTATCTGACGCGGAAGCTTGTCGATGTGGCCCAGGAAGTGATCGTCGAGGAACATGACTGCGGGACGCTCAAAGGGATCAACGTCACGGCCATCGTCGAGAACGGCGAAATCGTCGAGCCCTTCATCGACCGCGTCGTCGGCCGCACTTCCCTGGAGCGGATCGTCCACCCGGACACGGGCAAGGTCGTTGTCGATATGAACGAGGAGATCACGGGGGAGGTAGCCCGGGAACTGCAGAACCTCGGCATCGAAAAAGTCAAGATCCGGTCGGTCCTGACCTGCGAATCGAAGCGGGGCGTCTGCCAGCTCTGCTACGGCCGCAACATGGCCAGCGGCTTCCTGGTCGAGCTCGGTGAGGCGGTGGGGATTATCGCCGCTCAATCCATCGGCGAGCCCGGCACTCAGTTGACCATGAGAACGTTCCACATTGGCGGCATCGCCATGAGGGGCGCGGAGAGATCGAAGCTGGAGGCCAAGAACGACGGGCTCATCCGCTTCAACAACCTGAAGGCGGTCGTCAACAAAGAGAAATCCCTGATCGTCGTCAACCGGAATGCCAATATCGTCATCATCGATTATCGCGGGCGCGAGATCGAGCACTATCAGGTACCTTACGGCGCCAAGCTCATGCTCAAGGACGGGGAGGATGTGAAAGCCCGCCAGGAATTCGCAGAGTGGGACCCCTTCAATACGTTCATCCTGACCGAAGAGCCGGGACGGGTGCACTTCCATGACGTCGTCCGCAAGATCACCATGGAGGAGGTCCAGGACGAGTTCACCGGGCTGATCAGCCAGGTCATCATCGAGCCCAAGGATGAGAAACTCCAGCCGCGGATCGACATCATGGACGCCAACAAGAAGGACAAGAACAACAAACCGATCATCCTGAAAAAGTACTTCCTCCCCTCAGGGGCCAACCTGGGGGTCAAGGAGGGCGATGCGGTCTCGGCCGGGGATATCCTGGCCAAGATCCCGCGGGAAGTCGCCCGAACCAAGGACATCACGGGCGGATTGCCCCGGGCGGAGGAGCTGTTTGAAGCCCGCCGTCCCAAGACGCCGGCCGTTATCTCGGAAATCGACGGCGGGATCCTGTTCGGAGGCCTGGTCCGCGGATACCGGAAATTGACGGTCCGCAGCGACAGGGGTGGTGAAAAAGAGTACATGATTCCCAAGGGCGCCCATATCAGCGTCGGCGAGGGTGAGCGTGTCCACGCCGGCACCCCCCTGATGGACGGTCCGGTGAATCCCCATGACATCCTCAAGGTTCTCGGGGAAAAGGAGCTGGCCGAGTACCTCTTGAGAGAGGTTCAGGAAGTTTACAGGCTCCAGGGTGTTTCCATCAACGATAAGCATATCGAAACGATCGTCCGGCAGATGCTGCGCTGGGTCAAAGTGGAAGAGGTCGGAGACACGGAGTTCCTCGTCGACGAACAGGTGGACAAGTTCGTCTTCCAGGAAGAAAATATCAAGGTGACAAGGAAAAACGGCAAGCCGGCCAAGGCTAGGCCGCTCCTCCTGGGAATCACCAAGAGCGCCCTGAGCACGGACAGCTTTATTTCGGCCGCCTCCTTCCAGGAGACGACTCGGGTGCTGACCGAGGCCAGTATTTGCGGGAAGGTCGACCACCTGCGGAGCTTGAAGGAAAATATCATTATGGGACGCCTGATCCCGGCGGGGACAGGGTACAAGTTCTACCGGGACGTGGAGCTCAAGGAAGAAAAACAGGTGGAAGCGGGAAAGCCGGCCGAAGACAGGCCTCTTCAGAGCTGATTTTTACGCTAAATGCCGTATATTTCTTGACATAGAAGGATGATTTTGCTATGATCCGAACATTCGCGCCGAGAGTACCGTCTGTTCGGAGTGAGTATAACAAGAAACTTGTGTTAAAGGAGTAGGTTTATTGCCAACAGTCAATCAGCTCATACGGAAAGGCAGGTCGTTTAAAAGGTACAAGAGCAAGTCGCCGGCTCTGGATGCCTGCCCTCAGAAGAGAGGCGTCTGCACGCGAGTTTTCACGACGACGCCAAAAAAACCTAACTCTGCTCTGCGAAAAGTGGCCAGAGTCCGTTTGACGAACAACGTCGAAGTCACGGGGTACATCCCGGGAGTCGGACATAACTTGCAGGAGCACTCGATCGTGCTCGTCCGCGGAGGCCGAGTCAAGGACCTTCCGGGTGTCCGCTACCACATCATTCGCGGCACGCTCGACAGCGAAGGCGTGGCCAATCGTTTCCAGAGCCGCTCCAAATACGGGGCCAAGAAGCCCAAGGAGAAGAGAGTCGCTTCATAAGGGAGTTATCGATGCCAAGACGCGGGATTGTCAAGAAAAAGAAACTTCAGGGCGACCAGAAGTACAACAGCACCCTGATCACCAAATTCATCAATACCTATATGAAGCGGGGGAAACGGGGCATTGCCGAGCGGGTCATCTACGAGACGATGGAAATCGTGAAGAAGAAGGCCAAGGAAGACCCCTTGAAGGTCTTCGAAAAAGCGGTGGAGAATGTCCGGCCCCAGGTCGAAACCAAGTCCCGGCGCGTCGGCGGCGCGACCTATCAGGTTCCCATCGAGGTTGAGACCAACCGCTCCATCTCGGTGGGCGTTCGCTGGCTGATCCATTATGCCCAGGAACGCGGCGGGAAGAGCATGATCGAGCGATTGTCTGCGGAAGTTCTCGACGCCGTCGGCAACAAGGGCGGCGCCGTCAAGAAACGAGAAGATACCCATAAAATGGCAGAAGCCAACCGGGCTTTTGCCCATTATCGATGGTAGTCTCCCTAAGGATCGGAGAAGGACCAATAAGAATTCAAATGGAGCTCAGGTTTGACACGACCATACCCGATCGAAAATGTGAGGAATATCGGCATTATGGCCCATATCGATGCGGGGAAGACTACAACCACGGAGCGTATCCTCTATTACACGGGTATCACCTACAAAATGGGCGAAGTGGACGAGGGTACGGCCGTGATGGATTGGATGGCTCAAGAGCAGGAACGTGGTATAACGATCACTTCAGCCGCCACCACCTGTTACTGGAACGACCATCGAATCAATATCATCGACACGCCCGGGCATGTGGATTTTACGGCCGAAGTTGAACGGTCGCTGAGAATCCTGGACGGGGCGGTGATACTCCTGTGCGGAGTCGGTGGAGTCGAGCCTCAATCCGAGACAGTCTGGCGGCAGGCGGATAAGTACCGAGTCCCCAGAATCGTGTTCATCAACAAGATGGACCGCGTCGGAGTGGACCCGGAGCGGGCCCTCAACCAGATCAGGACGAGGCTCGCAGCCCAGCCTTTAGCCATCCAGATTCCCTCGGGTAGAGAGGATAGTTTCCGAGGCGTGATCGACTTGGTGGACATGAAAGAATATGACTGGGGCACGGAACTCGTCGGGTCCGACTTCGAGGTGAAGCCGATCCCCGAAGAACGTCAGGCCGAAGTCCGCAAGGCGCGGCTGGAAATGCTGGAGCTCCTGAGCGATACGGATGAGCACATCATGGAACTGTACCTGGAGGGAAAAGATGCTCCCCCCGCGGAGATCAAGCGGGCGATCCGGAAAGCCACGATTTCCGGCAAGCTCGTTCCCGTTCTCTACGGGGCTTCCTTCCGGAACAAAGGGGTCCATCCCCTGCTCGATGCAATTCCCGATTACCTCCCCTCGCCGGTCGACATTCTGCCCGTCGTGGGTCACCATCCCCGGACGAACCAGGTCGAAATCCGGAAAGCTTCGGACGAGGAGCCGTTCGCGGCGCTTGTCTTCAAGCTCCAGAACGATCCCTATGTGGGAACGCTGGCCTTTTTCCGGGTGTACTCGGGAAAAGCCAGGATCGGCTCGGTTTTTTACAATTCGGTGAAGGATGAAGAAGAGCGCGTCTCCCGGCTTCTCGAGATGCACGCTAATAAGAGGAAAGAAGTCAAGGAAATATTTGCCGGCGACATCATGTCAATGGGTTCGATGAAAAATCTATCCACGGGCGACACGCTGTGCGCGAAAAATAGGCCGATCGTCCTGGAATCGATCCGGTTCCCGGAACCCGTGCTTTCCGTGATCATCGAGCCCAAGTCCAAGGTGGAGCATGCAAAGCTGGCCAACGCCCTGGCCAAGCTGTCCAATGAAGATCCGACGATCAAGGTCCTTCGGGATCCCATGACCGGGCAGACCCTCGTCTATGGGATGGGCGAGCTGCACTTTGAGATCCTGATGGACCGGATGGCCAGGGAATTCGGGGTCCAGGCCAATCTTGGCAAGCCCCAGGTGGCCTATAAAGAGACCATCCTCAAGGCCGCCGAGGGCGAGGCGAAATACATCCGCCAGACCGGCGGGCGCGGCCAGTACGGGCACTCCAAGATCTCGATCGAGCCGCTCAAAAGAGGCGAAGGCTTCCTGTTTGTTGAAAAAATCAAGCACGGTATTCTTCCCAAGGAATTCATCTCCGCCATCCATGACGGGGTGCGGGAGTCGCTGGAAGCCGGAGTCCTGGCCGGGTTTCCGATGACCGATGTCAGGGCGACCCTGACGGACGGCTCCTATCATGAGGTCGATTCGACCCCGATCGCTTTTAAGATCGCCGGCTCCATGGCCTTCAAGGATGCGGCGAGCCGAGCCGTCCCCGTCCTGCTCGAGCCGATCATGAAGCTCGAGGTCATCTCGCCGGACGATTATCTCGGTGATATCGTCGGCGACCTGAACGCCCGCCGGGGCAAGATCGAGGGGATGGAGATGCGGGGCGGCTCGCGCGTGATCAACGCCCTGGTGCCCCTCGCCGAGATGTTTGGATACGTCACGATCCTGCGGACCGTGACTCAGGGGAGAGGCGTTTTCTCGATGGAATTTTTGGAGTATGAGACAACCCCCCTTCAAGTCATGGAGGAAATCGTGGCCAGGATCGAAGGACGGGTGTCTTACAGCAACAGGCTCTAGCATGGTTTTTGGATATAATCTCAGGCCAAATCCAAGGAATAGGAGGTAAGGGATGGCAAAGGCGAAGTTTGAGAGGACGAAGCCGCATCTAAACATAGGGACGATTGGGCATGTGGACCACGGCAAGACGACGCTGACGTCGGCGATCACGAAGGTACTGCACAAGCTGAACCCGAGCATCTTGGTGAAGGAGTACGGGGACATCGACAATGCGCCGGAGGAGAAGGAGCGGGGTCTGACGATCCAGATAGCCCACATTGAGTACGAGACCAAGAAGCGCCACTATGCGCACATTGACTGTCCTGGGCATGCCGACTACATCAAGAACATGATCACGGGGGCGGCGCAGATGGACGGGGCGCTCTTGGTGGTGGCGGCGGACGACGGGCCGATGCCGCAGACGCGGGAGCACATAATATTGGCGCGGCAGGTGAACGTGCCGGCGATCGTGGTGTTCATGAACAAGGTGGACTTGGTGGACGACCCGGAGATCTTGGATTTGGTGGAGCTAGAGGTGCGGGAGCTGTTGACGAAGTACGAGTTTGCCGGGGACAAGATCCCGGTGGTACGGGGGTCGGCGCTCCGGTCGATGGAATCGGACGGGGACCCTGGGAATGAATGGAACAAGAAGATTTTGGAATTGATGGATGCGGTGGACGGCCACATTCCGGAGCCGGTGCGGTTGGTAGACCTGCCGTTTTTGATGCCGATCGAGGACATTTTTACGATTTCGGGACGAGGGACGGTGGTGACGGGGCGGGTGGACCGGGGCAAGGTGAGAGTGGGGGACGAGATTGAGATTGTGGGATTTGGGGAGACGAAGAAGCGGGTGGTGACGGGGGTGGAGATGTTCCGGAAGCTGTTGGACGAGGGGATGGCGGGGGATAATATCGGGGTTTTACTGCGCGGGACGGACAAGGAAGAGGTGGAGCGTGGGATGGTGCTGGCGAAGACGGGGTCGATCACGCCGCACCGGAAGTTCAAGGGGGCGATTTATGCCTTGTCGAAGGAAGAGGGCGGACGGCACACGCCGTTTTTCACGGGGTACCGGCCGCAGTTTTATTTTCGGACGACGGACGTGACGGGGACGGCGAAGCTGCCGGCAGGGGTGGAGATGGTGATGGTGATGCCCGGGGACAACGTGAACCTGGAGATCGAGCTGATCACGGACGTGGCCATGGAGAAAGGGCTGCGGTTTGCCATACGGGAAGGCGGGCGGACGGTGGGAGCCGGGTCGGTCACGGAAGTCATCGAGTAAGGAGAGGACGTTGTCGATGCGAGGAACGATGCGGCGCGGCCATCCCCCCGGAGTAGAAGCGGGGGTCGCCACGGCGCAAAGCGCCTCGCGATGACAAATGAGTGACTAAGGCAATTTAGCTAGAGAACGAAGGATAGACCATGGAAAAAATAAGAATTCGATTAAAGTCATTTGACCACAGGCTGCTGGACCAGTCCGTCAAGGACATCGTGGTAAAGGCCAAAAGAACAGGCGCGAGTATCTCCGGTCCGATACCGTTGCCGACGCGGATTCACCGCTTCTGTGTCCTTCGTTCTCCTCATGTCGATAAAAAATCGCGAGAACATTTTGAAATGAGAGTCCACAAACGATTGATCGACATCAGCGAATACAATAACGAGACGATCGAAGAGCTCCAGAAGCTCGATTTGCCCGCCGGCATCGATGTGGAGATCCAAGCGTTCGGAACGGGAGGAGAATAAGCCATGGTGTAAGGCCTGATCGGGAAGAAAATCGGGATGACCCAGGGCTTTGACGATAAGGGGAATTCTATCCCTCTCACCGTCATCAAAGCCGGGCCCTGCACGGTCATCCAGAAGAAAGCCAAGGATAAAGACGGGTATGAGGCCCTCCAGTTAGGCTTGGTCGAAGAGAAGGCGGTCAAGAAACCGAAAAAGGCCGCTCAGGGACATTTCAAAAAATCCGAATCTCCCGTGACCAAAGTCCTTAGAGAGTTCCACTATGGGGGGCAAGGAGAGGTCAAGGAAGGCGATCAATTTTTTGTGGATATCTTCAAGGCCGGCGAAAAGGTCCACGTCACCGGGACGAGCAAGGGAAAAGGCTTTGCCGGCGTTGTGAAGCGCCACCATTTCAGGGGGGGAGGGGCCTCCCACGGCTCCATGTTCCACAGGGCCCCCGGTTCTATCGGCGCCTCCTCGTATCCATCGCGAGTCGTCCGCGGCCTCAGGATGGGCGGACACATGGGTTACGACCGCGTGACGGTCCGCAACCTGACGGTTTTTGAGACAGACAAAGAGAACAACCTCCTGGTGGTCAAAGGGGCGATCCCCGGCCCCAACGGAGGCTATGTCTTAATCCATAAGGCTTAAGAAGAGTTGACCATGGAAAAAGCGCAAGTATTGGACAAGAGCGGAAAAGTCAAATCGGAGATCAAGCTTCCGGAAGGAGTCTTTTCCTATCCGGTCAAGCCGCATCTTCTCTATGAGGCGGCCGTCAACTTCCAGGCCAATCAGCGGCAGGGCACGGCCGCGACAAAAACCCGGGCCATGGTGAGCGGCAGCAACCGCAAGCCCTGGCGGCAGAAAGGCACCGGCCGGGCCCGCGCCGGAGCCACCCGGTCGCCGCTTTGGCGGAAAGGCGGCACAACCTTCGGGCCCCAGCCCCGGGACTATTCCTACGAGCTCCCCAAAGCGGCCAAGAAGAACGCTTTGAGATCGGCGCTCGCTCTGAAATTTTCCGAAAAGCAACTGCTGATCCTGGATGACCTGAAGCTCAAAGAAGCGAAAACAAAGGGAGCGGTTGAGCTGCTCAAAGGCCTCCATGTCGATTCCGCGCTGATTGTCGACAGCTGGGACAACGCCAATCTCTTCATGTCCCTCAAGAATCTTCGCAGGGTCAAGGCCGTCGATTGGAGCCTCGTCAACACCCATGACGTTTTGAAATATAAATGGCTTGTTTTAAGCCAACAGGCCTTCGAGTCTTTGATGGAGAAATTGAAGTGAACAAAGACCCCTATCAGATCATCATCCGGCCCGTGATCACGGAAAAGAGCACGGCGCTCAAGCAGAAAAACCGGGACGTCTGTTTTGAAGTGGCCATGGACGCCAACAAGTCCGAGATCAAGAAGGCCGTCGAGCACCTGTTCAAGGTCAAGGTGGAAGGCGTTCGGACGCAGATCAAGGTGGGCAAAGAGAGGCGCATGGGCCGCAATACGGGTATGACAAAAAACTGGAAAAAGGCCTTCGTCCGGCTCAAGGAAGGCGAAAAAATGATCGAATATTTTGAGGCAGTCTAACATGGGTATCAAATCCTACAGACCAGAGACGGCGGGCTTGCGGCACCGGACGACGTTGACGTATGAGGAGCTCACGGCGACCCGGCCGTACAAGCCGCTGCTGACGTTCCTGCCCAAGTCCGGAGGGCGCGATAGCCGCGGGCACCTCTCGATGCGCCACAGGGGCGGCGGGCACAAGAAAATGTACCGGATTCTCGACTTCAAGCGGGACAAGCTGGATATCGGGGGGATCGTCGAAACGATCGAGTACGACCCGAACCGTTCCTCGTTCATCTCCTTGATCAAGTACAAGGATGGAGAACGCCGCTATATCCTCGCCCCCGTCGACCTCCGGGTCGGCCAGGCGATCGTCTCTTCGGATAAGGTCGTGGATATCCTGCCCGGCAATTCCACGCTGCTCCGGAATATCCCCCTCGGCACGGTGATCCACAACATCGAGTTGCAGAAGAACAAGGGCGGCCAGATCGTCCGGACCGCCGGCTCCGGCGCCCAGATCCTGGCCAAAGAAGGCGATTACGCCCAGGTCAGGCTCCCCTCGTCCGAGATCCGGAAAATTCACCTGGACTGCCGAGCTACCATCGGGCAAGTCGGGAACCTCGACCACCAGAATATCAGCGTCGGCAAAGCCGGTCGAACGCGCTGGATGGGCTGGAGGCCCCATGTCCGAGGCACGGCCATGAACCCGATCGACCATCCGCATGGCGGCGGAGAGGGCCGCTCCAAAGGGGGCCGTCATCCCGTCAGTCCGGAAGGCATCCCGACGAAGGGCTATAAGACGAGAAGGAACAAACGAACAAAAGGTTTTATCGTCAGGAGAAGGAGTAAGTAATGGGCAGGTCTTTGAGCAAAGGTCCGTTTATCGATATCCATCTTATGGAAAAAATCAAAGGCATGGAAACGCAGGGTGAGAAACGCAAAGTCATCAAGACCTGGTCCAGGCGTTCGACGATTATCCCCGAGATGGTCGGCCTGACCATCGCCGTGCATAACGGACGAAAGTTCATCCCCGTCTTCATCACGGAGAACATGGTCGGCCACCGATTGGGAGAGTTTTCTCCGACCCGGACCTTCAGGGGGCATACGTCCAAGACGGCCAAACAGTTGAAGGTGGGCAAGTAACATGGATACGAAGAATTATGCTTCACACGCAGCCACCCGGCATGTCCGTGTCTCCGCCCGCAAATGCCGGCTGGTGGCGGACCTCATCAGAGATCGGTTCGTGGGAGAAGCCCTGACCATCCTCCACTTTTCGGAAAAAAAGAAGCCCAGCTTGATCGTCGAAAAGACCCTCCGCTCGGCCATCGCCAATGCCCAACAGAAGGTGCCGAATGTCGACGTGGACAACCTCTCTATCGCTAAAATCTTGATCAACCAGGGCCCCGCCTGGAAGCGGATCCGTCCGGCTCCCATGGGAAGGGCCCACAGGATCTTAAAACGGACGAGCCACGTCCATATCTATCTTGAAGAGAAAAGAGGGAGATAGTCAGTGGGACAAAAAACACATCCGCATGGTTTTAGATTGGGGTTCAATAAACAGTGGAGCTCCCGCTGGTTTTCTAAGGGCACGGAGTACGGCCGCCTCATTCATGAGGACCTCCGAATGAGGAAGGCGATCAAGGAGAAGTACTTTCACGCCGGGATCTCGGAAGTGGCCATCGAGCGCGTCGGGCCGAAGATCCGGGCCATCATCCACACCGCCAGGCCGGGAATCATCATCGGCCGCGGCGGCAAGGAGATCGAAAGCCTGAAGGGCTTCCTCGAGAAGATCGCCAAGAGAGAGGTCTACGTGGATATCCGAGAGGTGGACAAGCCCGAGCTCAACGCCATCCTGGTCGGCGAAGGCATCGCCGTCCAGCTTGAAAAACGGATCGCCTACCGCCGGGCTATGAGAAGGGCCGTCGATCTGGCGCTCAAAATGGGAGCGAAGGGCATCAAGGTCATGTGCTCTGGGCGCTTGGGCGGCGTGGAAATCGCCCGCTCGGAATGGTACCTGCGGGGACGGCTTCCCCTCCAAACCCTGAGGGCGGATATCGACTACGGTTTTACGGAGGCCTTCACGACCTACGGCCAGATCGGCATCAAAGTCTGGGTATATCGTGGCGACGTAGAGAAGCCCAAGATGACGTCCCAGACCGCTGAGATCGAGGAGATTTAACCATGTTGATGCCGAAGAAAGTCAAGTACAGGAAGAGCCATAGAGGCCGCATGCGGGGAAAGGCCGGCCGCGGCAGCACTCTTTCCTTCGGCGAGTTCGGGCTGCAGGCCCTCGAGCCCTGCTGGCTGACGGCCCGTCAGCTCGAAGCCGGCCGCATCACTATTACCCGGTTCGTGAAAAGGCGCGGCAAGCTCTGGCTGAGGGCGTTCCCCTGGAAGCCCGT
This sequence comes from Candidatus Aminicenantota bacterium, assembly GCA_026393905.1. Lineage (GTDB taxonomy): Bacteria > Acidobacteriota > Aminicenantia > Aminicenantales > UBA4085 > JAPKZH01. The sequence goes on along the minus strand of JAPKZH010000290.1, from coordinate 22,294 downwards.
CACGAAAAAACCCACGGAAGTCCGCATGGGAAAGGGCAAGGGTGACCCGGAATTCTGGGTGGACGTCATCCGACCGGGCCGGATCATCTTCGAGCTGGAGGGCGTGCCCGAGGACCTGGCCAAAGAGGCAATGCGCCTGGCCGCCCATAAGCTGCCGATTAAGACACGGTTCGTCTCAAGAGAGAATAGAGAACTCCGATGAAAGCAAGAGAATTGAGAGAAATGGACGCGGACGAACTGGTCCGCAAACAGGGGGAGCTCAAGGACCAGTTGTTCAAACTCCGTTTCCAGCATGAGCTGGGACAGGTGGAAAACTTCGCCAAGCTCAGGACGATCAAGAAAGATCTGGCCAAGATCGCCACGGTCCTCGGGGAAATAGGCAAGAAGGCCAAGGTCTAAAGGTAGGTTACGGACATGGACGAGATAAGCGCACTCAAACGAAAAACGGCGAAAGTCGGGACGGTGGTCGGCAAGAAGATGAAGAAAACGGTCACGGTCCAAGTCGAACGCCAAGTCAGGCATCCTTTGTATAAAAAGACCATCAAAAAACAAAAGACATTTCTCGCTCATGACGAATACGAAAAATGCAAAGTCGGAGACATCGTCAGGATCATCGAGACGCGGCCCATCAGCAAGCGCAAGAAGTGGCGGGTGGTCGAGATCGTGGGCCTCTCGGCGCATGAGATCGAGAATGAGATCGGGGACAACAAGCCATGATTCAACAGTACACGATGCTCAAGGTTGCGGACAATTCCGGAGCCCGGAGGATCCGCTGCATCACTCCCCTGGGCGGAGGCGTCGGCCTCGTCTGTTCGATCGGGGATATCGTCTCGGCCAACGTCCGGGCAGCCGATCCCGAAAGCAAGATTCCCAAGGGGAAGGTGGTCCGGGCCGTGGTCGTCCGGGCGCGGAAGGAAGTCCGGCGGAAGGACGGCTCCTACATCCGGTTTGACGATAATGCGGCCGTGATCATCGACAAGGCCGGCGAACCCGTGGGAACGCGCGTCTTCGGCCCCGTCGGCCGGGAGCTGCGGGAGAAGAAGTTCATGAAGATCGTCTCGCTGGCGCCGGAGGTGCTGTGATGAACAAGATATGGCTCAAAAAAAATGACATCGTCATCGTCAAGCAAGGCAAGGACAAGGGGAAGACGGGCAAGGTCCTCAAGGTCTTTCCGGAGAAGCAGCGGGTGATCGTGGAACGGATCAATTTCGTCAAAGAGTTCATCCGGCCGGACCGCAGCAAGAACATCCAGGGCGGGATCATGGAAAAAGAGGCCCCCATCCCGGCTTCCCGGCTGATGCTGTATTGTGACGATTGCGGACAGGGCGTCCGGCTCCGGAGGAAACGCCTCGAGGACGGAAGCCGGATCCGGACCTGCCCGAAATGCGAGACAAGCCTGGAGAAGCAAAAGTGAGGGGTGATCGATGAGCCGACTCTATGATAAGTATAAAAAAGAGTTCCTTTTGGAGCTCCAGAAGGAATTCAAGATCCGCAATAGGATGGCCGTGCCCCGCCTGGAAAAGATCATCATCAATGTCGGTGTCGGCGAGGCCATCCAGAACGTGAAGGTCCTCGATTCGGCCAAGGCCGAGCTGGGCCAGATCACGGGCCAGATGCCCGTCGTCTCCAGGGCTAAGAAGTCCATCTCCGCTTTCAAACTGCGCAAGGGCCAGGCCATTGCCTGCTTCGTCACCCTTCGCGGCCGGCGGATGTACGAATTTTTTGATCGTTTGGTCAACATCGTCTTGCCCCGCGTCCGCGACTTCCGCGGCCTATCGCCGAAGGCCTTCGACGGTCGGGGCAACTACACGCTGGGCTTGAAGGACCAGCTTGTCTTCCCCGAGATCGAGTATACCAAGGTCGAAAAATCCAGGGGCATGAATATCACCATCGTCACGTCCGCCAGGACGAACGAGGAGGCCTTTGCCCTTTTGAAAAAACTGGGCATGCCTTTCCGAGAGTCATAGGAGAGAGAGGATACCGTGTCAACAACATCGGCTTTTGCTAAATACCTGAGAAAACCCAAGTATGCGATCCGGACCCGGCGTCGTTGCCGGATCTGCGGGCGGTCCCGGGGCTACTACCGGAAATTCGACATGTGCCGCCTGTGCTTCCGGGAACTCGCCCTCAAAGGAGAGATCCCGGGCATCATCAAAGCGTCGTGGTAATGTTCGGGAAAGGATGAGACCATGAGTGTATCGGATCCCATTGCGGATATGCTAACCCGGATGCGGAATGCTTCGCTCATCAAGAGGAAGGAAATCAGTATGCCCTCCTCCAAAATGAAGGTGGAGATCGCCAAAATCCTGAAGGAAGAAGGCTACATCAAGAACTTCAAAGTCATCGACGATAATAAACAGGGGATCTTGAACGTGACCTTGAAATACAGCGAAGCGAACCAAAGCGTGATCACGAACACGCGGCGCGTCAGCAAGCCCGGCTGCCGCATTTTCTGCACCCAGGCGGCCGTCCCCAAGGTGCTGGACGGGCTGGGCATCGCTATTATCTCCACGTCCAAGGGGATTTTCACCGGGAAGAGGTGCGAAGAGGAGCGCGTCGGCGGAGAAGTCCTATGCTATATCTGGTAAGTATCAAACAGGAGAGGTCCTGAGCCATGTCAAGAGTAGGAAAGCGACCGATCGTATTGCCCGAAGGCGTCAAGGTCAATATCTTGCCCGACAAAATCGAATTCGAGGGCAAAAAAGGAAAGCTCGAATCCCCCTTGTCTCGGGGGATCCAGGCCCGGACCGAGGGCCGTGCCCTCATCCTGACTCGGGCCGACGATTCCAAGGAGCAGAAAACGGTTCACGGGCTGTGCCGGTCTTTGGCCTTCAACGCGGCTGTCGGCGTTTCGTCCGGCTTTTCGAAGCAGCTGGAAATCGTCGGCGTCGGGTATCGGGCCAAGCTCGATAAGGACAAGCTCGAGCTCAGCCTGGGATATTCCAAGCCCGTTGTTTTTCCGATTCCCAAGGACATCGAAATCGTCCTGGAAAAGCCGACGCTGATCACGGTGAAAGGCATCGACAAACAGCGGGTGGGCCAAGTGGCGGACGAGATCAAGCGCTTCCGCAAGCCCGACCCGTACAAGCTCAAGGGGATACGCTACTTGGGCGAACGCTTGATTAAGAAAGAACGGAAAGCGGGGGTCACCGGTGCTTAAAGATAAGGTCAAAACCAGGCAAGAAACAAAAGTCCGGATCCGGCGAAGGATTCGGAGAAAGCTACGGGGGAGCGCCGAAAGGCCGAGGGTGTATGTCTTCAAGAGCAATCGCTATATCTATACCCAGGCCATCAATGATGAGAACGGAACGGTCCTGGCGGCCGCCTCGACGCTCGAGAAGGATTTCAAAGCGGACCACAAGAATTATAAGAACATCGGCAGCTGCGAGAAACTGGGGGCCCTTCTGGCCCAGCGGCTGAAAGAGAAAAAGATCGAGCAGATCGTCTTTGACCGGGGCGTCTATCCCTACCACGGCCGGATCAAAGCGCTGGCGGAAGCCATGAGGAAAAGCGGGCTGGCTTTTTAGCCCGGGACGACGGATGTCTTAAGGAGGACGTGTGGAAGACGAAAAATATAAGGGTGATGAGGCGGCCCAGCAGCCGCTGACAGCGGACGAGCTGGCCGAGCTCAAGGACCAGGTGATCAACATCCGGAGGGTTTCCAAGGTCGTCAAGGGTGGCAAAAACCTCAGCTTTTCGGCGCTCGTCGCGGTCGGCAACAAAAAGGGCATGGTCGGCATCGGAAAAGGGAAGGCGCGAGAAGTGCCCGCGGCCATCGTCAAGGCCGTCGAGAACGCCAAGAAAAAACTGATCCGGGTTCATTTAACCGATACCACGATCGCCCATTTTGTCAGGGGCGAAGCCGGGGCCGGCGCGGTCATCCTTCGTCCGGCCTCCAAAGGAACGGGCGTCATCGCCGGCGGCGCCGTGCGCGTCATTATGGAGCTGGCCGGCATCAAGGATATTTTGACCAAGTCGCTCCGGAGCAACAACCCGATCAGCGTGGCCAACGCCACGCTGGATGCCCTGAAGAAGATCAAGGATCCCGGCTGCGTGTCGAGAGATCGAGGCAAGGCGAAGGGGACAATATGGCAGTGAAAGATAAAAAGGCCAAGGGCGAATTGAGAATCAAGCTCGTCCGCAGCGTGATCGGCTACCCGAAGAACCAGCGGGAAGTCGTCAAGGGCCTGGGCTTGCGGAAGCTCAATTCCGAAGTCCTCCGGAAAGATTCTCCCGAAATCCGGGGGATGATCAACAAAATCCCTCACTTGCTCAAGGTGGAGGTCTTGGAGAAAAAATGAATCTCAGCAATCTGCGTCCAGCAAAAGGTTCCCGAAAAGACGACAAGAGGGTCGGACGGGGTCCCGGGTCCGGCCGTCAAAAGACCTCCGGCCGCGGCCACAAAGGCCAGCTGGCAGGCGCCGGCTTTGCTCGGAAACGGGGATATGAAGGCGGCCAGATGCCCCTTCACCGGCGGCTCCCCAAGCGCGGGTTCACAAATATCTTCAGAAAAGTCTGGGCGGAAGTGAACCTGGACCGCCTGGAGAAAATCAAAAAAAACGAGGTCAACTTGAAAGACATGGTCGAGGCCGGCCTGATCAATAAAGAATCGGAACAGGTCAAAATCTTGGGACGGGGGACGATGGCCTCGCCCAAAACCATATATGCCCACAAGTTTTCTCAATCCGCCAAAGCGAAGATTGAGGAAGCCGGCGGGAAAGCCCTGATCGTCGGAAGTTAAAAATGTTAGACAGCATCCGCAACATTTTCAGCATCCCTGAGCTTCGAAGACGGGTGATCTTTACCCTTCTCCTGCTGGCCGTCTACCGGGCCGGCGGCCAGATCCCCAATCCCGGCATCGATGCCACGGCCCTGGCAGAGCTATGGGCCAGGTCTAAAAACACGGTCCTGGGAATGGTCGATCTGTTCTCCGGCCAATACATGTCGAAGATGACGATCTTCGCCCTAGGCATCATGCCTTATATCAGCTCCTCGATCATCCTCCAGCTGCTTCAGGTCGTCTGGCCTTATCTGGAACGGCTTTCCAAGGAAGGGGAGCTCGGCCGGAAAAAGATCACCCAATATACGCGGTATGGGACGATCCTGATTTGCCTCATCCAGGCTTGGGCCATCGCTCTTTTCCTCAAAAGCAGCCCGGGCGGTATTAAAATCGTTACAAATCCGGGGATAGGATTCATACTGCTCACGGTTTTGACTCTTACGACAGGCACCATCTTTGTCATGTGGCTGGGTGAACAAATCTCGGAGCGCGGCATCGGCAACGGGATCTCTCTGATCATCTTCGCCGGGATCGTCGCCCGGTTTCCGGCCGGCCTGAACAGCGTTGTTCAAGGTCTGAGGACGGGGAGCTGGGATCCCATCAAGCTCATCATCCTCGGCGTCATGATGCTGGTCGTCATCGCTTTCATTGTCTTCGTCGAACGAGGTCAGAGGCGGATCCCGGTGTCGTATGCCAAAAGGGTGGTCGGCCGCAAGGTTTACGGCGGCCAGAGCACCCATCTTCCCTTGAGGGTTAACACCGGCGGCGTTATTCCGATTATCTTTGCCGCTTCCATTATCACCATCCCGGCCACGATCGCCCAGATGATCAACATCCCGGTGTTCCAAACCATCGCCAACGCCTTCCGCGTCGGTATGCCGCTCTATAACCTTTTATATATCGCCGCCATCATCTTTTTCACCTACTTCTATGTATCGATCATATTCAATCCCACGGATGTGGCGGACAACCTCCGGAAATACGGGGGATTTATCCCGGGCATCCGGCCGGGCAAAAACACTTCGGATCAAATTGACTCGATCCTTTCCCGGATCACCCTGGTCGGCGCCGTTTACCTGGCGGCCATCGCCATCCTGCCGGAATTCCTGACGACAGGGTTCAAGGTCCAGTCCCTGCCCTTTATCGGCAATTTCCTGGAGGCGAACATGCCCAAATGGTTCACCCAGGGCTTGAACGTCCAATTCTATTTCGGCGGCACATCGATCCTGATCGTCGTCGGCGTAGCCATGGACACCCTGCAGCAGATTGAAGCGCAGCTTGTCATGCGGCACTACGACGGCTTCATGCGGCGCGGCCGGATCAAGGGGAGACGGGGATGAGGACGATTCTCCTCGGCGCGCCCGGCAGCGGAAAGGGAACCCAGGGGGACCTCGTCGCGAAGAGATTTGGCTTCCCCAGGATTTCGACAGGGGACCTGCTCCGACTGGCCGTTCAGCAGCGGACGGCGCTCGGGAAAGCGGCCGAGGCCCTGATGAAGCAGGGACTCCTCGTCAGCGACGAGATCGTCGAGGGGCTTGTCAGGGAGAGAATTTCGAGCCCCGACTGCCGCAGCGGCTATATCTTGGACGGCTTCCCTCGGAATCTTGCCCAGGCCCATGCCCTGGAGAAGATGGACGGAAAGCGGCCCGAAGTCGTGATCGGCATCGAAGTCCCCACCCCGATTCTGGTCAAACGTCTCAGCCGGAGGTGGGTCTGCCCGGAATGCCAGGCCGTCTACAACATGAATGTCCAGGCGCCCAAGGACAAAGGCCGCTGTGATGCCTGCCGTTCCGATCTCATTCAGCGGGATGACGACAAGCCTGAGGTCATCCGGGAGCGGATCAAGGTTTATCAGGACCAGACGGAAAAACTCATCCGATATTATCAAAAGAAAAGTGTCTACAGGCCGGTGAACGGCGAGGGCACGGTGAAGGCGATCTTTCAGAGGATGGCGGGCGTTTTAGCCGCGGAATTGGCCAAGCTTGAGGAGAACCGGGTCCGTCCATGATCATCTACAAGACGGCAGAGGAGATTCGGGCGATGCGAGAGAGCTCAGAGATCGTGGCGAAGGTCCTGGCCGAGCTCCGGGCCATGATCAAGCCCGGCCTCCGGACGAGCGAGCTGGATGAGTGCGCCGAGCAGAGGGCCCGGGAGTTCAGGGCCAAGCCGGCCTTCAAAGGCTACCGCGGCTATCCGGCCTCGCTGTGCATCTCGATCAACGAAGAAATCATCCACGGCATTCCTTCGGCGCGGACGCTTCGGGAAGGGGACATCGTCAGCCTCGACTTCGGCGTTCTTTACAATGGATTTTACGGGGATGCCGCCCGGACCTTTCCCGTCGGGACGGTCTCGCCGCTGGCCCAAAGACTCATCGCCGCCGCGGAACAGGCGTTTTATAAAGGCGCGGAAAACATGACGGAGGGAAAACGGGTTTCCGATATCTCCGCCGCGATCCAGCAGTACGTGGAAGCCCAGGGATTCTCCGTGATCCGTCAGTTCGTCGGCCACGGCATCGGGCATTCCCTCCATGAGGAGCCCCAGGTCCCCAATTTCGGTTTCCCCGGCCGCGGGCCGAAGATCCGAAAGGGACTGGTCCTGGCCATCGAGCCGATGATCGCCGCCGGGGACTGGGATGTGGAGGTCCAGTCGGACGGCTGGACGGCCGTCACCAAGGACCGCAGCCTGGCCGCCCATTTCGAGGAAACGGTCGCCCTGACCGAAAGCGGCGTGGAGATCCTGAGCCAGGCCGGAGGGAAAGCCCCCGGCGCCGATTTGATAAAGGAGCAGCGCTATGCCTAAAGAGGATGTGTTTGAGGCCGAGGGCACCGTGCTCGAGACCCTGCCCAATGCCATGTTCCGGGTGGAGTTGGCCAACAAGCACGTCATCCTGGCCCACATTTCGGGCAAAATGAGAAAGCATTTTATCCGGATTCTTCCCGGCGACAAGGTTCTCGTCGAGATTTCGCCGTATGATCTGACCAAGGGAAGAATCACCTATCGATTCAAATAAAGGACGACACTCATGAAAGTGAGAGCATCGGTCAAAAAAATCTGCAGGAACTGCAAGATCATCAGACGCAAGGGGATCGTTCGGGTGATCTGCACCAACCCCCGGCATAAACAAAAACAAGGCTAAACGAGGTCAACATGGCAAGAATCGCAGGTGTCACTCTTCCCCCGGAAAAGAGAATCGAGATCGGATTGACCTATATCTACGGGATCGGCCGGTCCAAATCGAACAAAATTCTTGAAGAGGCCAAGATCGATAAAAACAAGAAGGTCAAGACCCTGTCCGAGGATGAGATCAACAAGATCCGCCAGATCATCGAAAAACGGGAAAAGATCGAAGGCGATTTGCGCAAGGAAGTCAGCCAGAACATCAAGCGGCTGATCGACATCGGCTGCTACCGCGGCATGCGCCATAAGCGGCGGCTGCCCGTTCGCGGCCAGCGGACCAAGACCAACGCCCGGACGAGAAAAGGGCCCCGCGGGCATACGATCAAGAAGATCAAGGCCACCTAAACAGAAGAAGGGAGCGTTCCATGGCGATAACAAAGCCCAAGACGAAAGTAAAGAAAAAAAAGGCAAGGAAGGAAATCGGCTTCGGCGTGGCCCATATCCAATCCACGTTCAACAACACCATCATCACCATCACGGACCATCTGGGGAGCACCCTTGTCTGGGCCAGTTCCGGCACGGCCGGCTTTAAAGGCGCCCGCAAGGGCACGCCGTTCGCCGCCCAGCTGGCGGCCAAGGATGCCGCGACGAAAGCCCGGGAGTTCGGAGTCCGGTATGTGGATGTTAGGATTAAAGGGCCGGGCGCGGGGCGGGAGTCGGCCATCCGGGCCCTCCAGGCGGCCGGCCTGGAAATCAAATCCATCAAAGACGTGACGCCGATCCCTCATAACGGATGTCGGGTCTGTCGGCGCCGGCGGGTCTAAGGAGTGAATGATGTCGAGATACAGAGAACCCATCTGCCGGCTGTGCCGGGTGGAAAAAGCCAAGCTCTTTCTCAAGGGCAACAAATGCCTCACCGATAAGTGCCCTGTCGAACGAAGGGCGTATGCGCCGGGCCAGCACGGCCGGGGCCGGAGAAGGATCCTGGGCTACGGGATTCAGCTCCGCGAGAAACAGAAGCTGAAACGCTACTACGGGATGTCCGAGAAGCAGTTCCACCTCTTTTTCGAGAGGGCCGAGCGCCAGAAGGGCATCACGGGCGAAACGCTGCTGATCATGCTCGAACGGCGGCTGGACAATGTCGTTTTTCTGGCTGGCTTCTCGCATTCACGGGCCCATGCCCGGCTGCTGATCAACCACGGCCATTTTTATGTCAATGAAGTCAAGGTGTCCGTGCCGTCGTTTCAAGTCAAGGCCGGGGACGCGGTCGGCCTCAGGGAGCGTTCGGCCAAGTCGGACGAGTTCAAGGTCCTGCTGGAAGCGCACAAGAACAAGACCTTGCCGGGCTGGCTGGAAGTCGACTGGGACGGCAAACAGGCTCGGATTGTGTCTCTCCCGACGCGGCAGGATATCCAGCTCCCCGTCGAAGAGCATATGGTCGTCGAGCTCTATTCTAAATAAAGTATGTAAACTATTTTTGAATCCTCAAAAGGAGGAACGATGACAGATATAGGTTTTCAGAGACCCAAATATCTCGAGTGCGATTATGAGACATTGACCAATACCTACGGCCGCTTTACGGCTCAGCCCTTTGAGCGCGGCTTCGGCGTCACGGTCGGCAACGCCCTGCGCAGGATTCTGCTGTCTTCGGTCAAGGGCGCGGCCGTCACCGCCGTCCGGATCCAGGGCGTGCTCCATGAGTTTTCAACCGTCCCCGGCATCGTCGAGGACGTGACGGACGTCCTGCTCAACCTGAAGAGCATTCCCTTGAAGCTCAGCGGCAGCCTGCCGAAGACGATGACCCTGAAGAAGGAAGGGCCTGCCGAGGCTAAAGCTTCCGACATCGTTCACGATGCCGATATCGAGATCCTGGAAAAGGACATTCACATTGCCTCCCTGGACAAGGACGGGAAGCTCGACATCGAGATGATCGTGGAGAACAACCGGGGCTACATCCCGGCCGACCAAAATTTCGACGAAAAATTGAGCATCGATTTCATCCCGCTGGACTCTTCGCACTCCCCGGTCAAAAAGGTCAACTATCGCGTCGAGCCGGCCCGCGTCGGGAAGCGCATCGAGTATGAGAACCTGACTCTGGAGATCTGGACCACGGGCGCCATCCAGCCTATCGAGGCCATGGCCCAGGCGGCCAAGATCATGAGAGACCACATGGTCATCTTCCTGAATATCGTCGACGAGCCCGCCGAAAAAGAACAGGTGATCACCAAGCGGGAAATCCCGTATATGACCCAAGTCGATATTCTGTCCAAGCCGATCGAGCACCTAGAGCTCTCGGTCCGGTCGAACAACTGCCTCCGGTCGGCGGGCATCGAGAAGATCTACGAGCTGGTCCAGAAGACCGAAGAAGAGCTGCTCAAGACCAAGAATTTCGGCCGGAAATCCTTGAGCGAAATCAAAGAGACCCTCTCCAACCTGGGCCTGGGCCTGAACCTGGATCTCCATCCGAAGCTTCTGGAAAAGATGAAGGGCGAGATGAAGGATGAAAAAGAGAAGGAGTTGGATGTATGAGGCACCTCGTTAAAGGCAGAAAACTCAGACGGACGACCTCCCACCGAAAAGCGCTCCTCCGCAATCTCGTCACTTCGTTTATGGAAAAGGAGCGGCTGAAGACCACTCTGGCCAAGGCTAAGGAAGCCCGGCCCCTGGCCGAAAAAATGATCACCCTGGCCAAGAAGAACACCCTGCATACGAAGCGCCAGGCCCTCCGAGTCCTGACCAAGGAAACGGCCGTCAAAAAGCTGTTTGAAGTGATCGGTCCCCGTTTTAGCGAGCGCCCCGGCGGCTACACTCGAATCGTCAAGCTCGGGCCCCGGATGGGCGACGGCGCCCAGATGGCCTTGTTCGAGCTCATCGGCTCCGAGTACAAGAAGAAAGAAAAAAAGAAGAAGAAAGAAAAAGAGACAAAGAAATAGCGGCAAGGGAATCGCAGTCGTTTTTCTTATCCGTGCCCGCTCCGTCCGAAGACGGGCTTTTTCGCGGCATACCCCTATGACTGACTCGATCACGATCGGCAAACAAGGCCTAGTGTTTTCCGCTTACATCGCCTGGGACCAGATCTACCTGTTCGAGGAAAAAGAGAACGGAACCTGGATAGTCGCCGTCTTCATGGATGATCGGCTTTTGGCCTCGAGAGAGTTTACGATTCAGTAACTTCCGGATCTCATCCCGGCCCCGGAATTCTCAGACACCGGTGGCTCGCGGCCCGTTCTTTCTCCCTGGGGGACTGCGTCAACGGCTGGTGTCGGTTCGACAGCGTGTATTCACTCAAAAGTATTTCATCCGAAGGCCATGCGACTGATTCTTCTTTTTCCTTTGAATTTTGACGAGCAGCGAATCTGCACCGTAGCTTGCCACGAAGAACCGCTCGAGGGGGTTCCGAGGGGGAATCGCCCCCTCCAAATTGACTTCCTTGACATCCCATCCAGGAAGAGCGGTAAGGATTCATTGACACGGCCTAGAAATTGAATATAATGACAAAATAGTAAGACAAATAAGACTAAATAGTTATTTTGCTTTTCTTTGAGTTTACAAAAAATTACACGACACAGAGGGGTAACATATGAAAACAGTGGTCAACCTAAAACTCGATGATCTGCCCGATCGGTGGTACAACATTTTGCCGGATCTACCCGAGCCGCTGCCGCCCCCGCTGGATCCCAAAGAAGGGCCTTCAAGAATCCAAAACCTTCCCAATCTGATGATCGGAGAATGCCTCAAGCAGGAATTCTCCAACGAAAATTGGATCGATATCCCGGGCGGAATCATGGACTTATTTGCCAAGGCCGGCCGACCGAGGCCGCTCTTTCGAGCCACAAATCTCGAAAAAAGGCTCGATACGCCCGCCCGGCTTTATTATAAGAGCGAATTTTTTAGCCCGACCGGAAGTCATAAAGTCAATACGGCCCTGGCCCAATGCTGGTACGCAAAACAGCAAAAGTTCGAGAGGGTGACGACCGAAACAGGGGCCGGACAATGGGGAACCGCTCTCTCTTACGCCGCGGCCGTCACGGGATTGAAGTGCACGGTGTTCTGGGTGCGCAGCGTCTACAATTGGAAAAAAGACCGTTTGGATTTTATGAAGCTTTTAGGAGCGGAGGTTTTTGCTTCGCCGAGTCCGATGACCGAATTCGGCAGATCCTTGTATGAAAAAAACCCCGAGCATGTCGGCTCTCTCGGCATTGCCATATCCGAAGGCCTGGAAGATTCTCAGAAAGACCCAAAGGCGACCTACAGCCTTGGCTCCGTCTTAAATCATGTCTTGTTGCACCAGACAATCATCGGGCTTGAGACACAAAAGCAGTTTGAGATTTTCAATGATTACCCGGATATCGTCATCTCCTGCATCGGCGGCGGCTCCAACTTCGGCGGCTTTGCTTTGCCCTTTGTCGGCGACGTCCTGAAAAAAGGGAAAAAGATTAAATTCATCGCTGCCCAGAGCCAGGTTGCGCCCAACCTTCAAGGCCGCTATGAATATGATTTTGCCGACTACGCGGAGATCACTCCGCTGCTGAAAATGTACACGTTGGGACATAAAACGGATATGAAGCCGATTAAGGGGGATGGATTGCGTTACCATGGCTGTTCGCCGATCATCAGCCTTCTCCGCGCCAAAGGCTATATTGACACAATCGCTTATCCGGCTGATGAAAAATATGTGTTCGAACAGGCTAAGTTATTTATGGAGACGGAGGGCTGGCTGCCGGCGCCCGAATCGGCCTATTCTGTTTGCTGCGCCGTAGAAGAAGCGAAAAAATGCCGGGAATCCGGCGAGAAGAAGGTGATCGCCTTCAACATCAGCGGCCATGGATTTCTGGATATACCGGGCTATCAATCGGTCTTGAAATTTGCCTAGAAGATCTGACGCCGATATTTGCTTCTAACAAAGCCGGAAAGCATTGTCAAAGTGGCAAGAGGATTCTGGCAAGTCCTCTCATCAAAAACGTCTTTTTCTTCATCCGCCTAAAAGACAGGCTCGGCGAGGATAAGATTTTCTGAAATTAGTAAATTCCGGCGCTCAGCCCCGGCCGGGAAGTCTTAAGCGAATCCCCACTTTTATCAAATAGGGATATTGGAGCCCGTTGAGCTGGGCGATGGCCTGGACCGAGGTCCCATATTTCCGGGCTATCACGGAGAGGGTTTCTCCGGGGCGGACGGTATGGATGGCATATTCAGGCGGCATGAATTTTGGCAGGTTGTTGACCGCCTGCAGGGCTTTATCGGCACAGCCGACAGGAACCCGGAGCTGGTATTCGCGGTCCGGGGTCGAGGCATACCGGAGCTCGGGGTTGAGATATTCGAGCTCCGAGCTTTCCAACCCTAGTGCGGCTGAGATCGTAGCGAGCTTGGTGGGGTGGTTGATAACGACGGTTTCGAACCTGAGCGGCGCATAAGGCGCTGGCAAGTTGAAGCCGTATTTTTCGGGATCATTGATGATGAGAACCGCAGCGATGAAGCGGGGGACGAAGCGCGATGTCTCGTAGGGGAGCCTCTCAAAGAGGTCCCAGAAGTTGTCCATGTAATTGATGCGCTGGGTATTGATGACGTTTTGGACACGGATCTCCCCGCAATTATAAGCGGCCAGGGCGGTGGTCCATTCGCCGAAAAAAGAATGGAGCTCGGTCAGGTATTTGACCGCGGCTTGGGTGGCCTTGTAGGGGTCCATCCGCTCATCGATGAATTTATCCCGGATAAGGCCGTACCGGTATCCGGTCGTGGCTAAAAACTGCCATAGACCTAAAGCCCTGGACCTCGAGAGCGCCCTGACCATATACCAGCTTTCAATCACGGGCAGCCAGCTGAGCTCTTCCGGCAGCCCGGCCTTTTTAAGCTCCTCTACGATCACCTCCCTGTAAAGCCCTGAACGCAGATAGGCGGCCTCGAATTCTTTCCGTTCGCGCGTCCGGAACGATTCGATTTCTCGGAGGACATATTTATTTTCAACAAGCGGGATGGATTTGTGGTTGCCGTTGATCGGGTTCCGGCTGGAGGCGCTGATCTCCTGGATTCTCTGGGCGATCATGAGCCTTAAGTTATTCTTATCTTGGTTCAGGGGAGAATCCGGGGGAAGGTTGACTCTGAGGATGATCCCGTAGGCTTTGTCGAGCTCTTTGAGGGCGGCATCCAAATCGCCGCGCTCCCGGGCGAGCTTAGCTTCCTGATAAGTCAGGAGAGCCTCATCTAAAAGGGAGGCGGCATCATCCTTATCGGAAATCGCGTTCTTTTCCTGTTGAGCGGCCTGTTCGTCCGTCGCTTTTTTTTCTTCGGCAGGAATGATGGTTTTTTGGGCGGTGGGCTTTTCAGTTTCGATGGTTGCCGCCGGGGGCTTCTGGATTTCCGCCGGAGCCTGTTGCGGCGGAGGCTGCAGAGGAGCTTTTTCCGGCTTGGGGCCCGACGAACAGCTCCAGAAAAAGAGTACCGAACAGGCAAGAATGAGCGCCCAACGATATATCTTATTATGCATATCTATTCGGGGATTACTTATACCACGCGGAGAAATCGACGTCAATTCAATTTCTTATGCCATTTCCAGGCCGTCTCGATAATTGTCTCAAGCTCCGAGTAGCGGAGTTTCCACCCGAGAAGGCGCTCGGCCTTCTCTTTCGAAGCCAGGAGCACCGGGACATCTCCCTGGCGCCTCGATTTTGACCGGGAAGGCACTTTTTTCCCCGTGAGTTCTTCGGATTTGGCGATGACTTCGCGGACGGAATATCCCTTATTCGTTCCCAGGTTGATGAACTCGCTCTGGGACGAGGCGAGAAGCTTTTGGAGCGCCAGAACGTGGGCTGAAGACAGGTCCGTCACGTGAATGTAATCCCGGACGGCCGTCCCGTCCGGCGTGGGGAAATCCGTCCCGTAGATCTCCAAGTATTCCTTTTTCCCGAGAATGGCTAGTAAAATATTCGGAATGAGGTGCGTTTCGGGGTTGTGCATCTCGCCCATCTCTCCATCCGGGTCGGCTCCGGCGGCGTTGAAATAGCGAAGGGAGATGAACTTCATGCCGTAGGCCCGGTCATAATCCTGGAGGATCTTTTCGACGAAGAATTTTGTCTGGCCGTAGGGATTGAAGGGAAGGAGCGGGTGGTCTTCCGGAATGGGGATGTGGAGTGGGGTGCCGTAGACGGCGGCGCTTGAGGAAAAGATAAAGCTTCTAACGCCGGCTTCGAGCATGGCCTCCAAAAGGTTCAGGCTGGAGATCAGGTTCTGCCCATAGTATTTGCGAGGATCGAGATAGGATTCGCCGACTTGGATGAGTGATGCGAAGTGAAGGACGGCGGCGATATCCCCGGACCTGAAAACCCTCCGGACGGCGTCCTTGTCCAGAAGGTCGCCGACAATGAGTTCTCCTCCCAGGACAAATTCTTTTTTTCCGTTGGAAAGGTTGTCGAACACGACGACTTCAAATCCTTGCTTTAAGAGCTCCTTGGCGGTGTGACAGCCGATATATCCTGCGCCGCCCGTCACCAGCACTTTTTTCATCCATATCCCCCGATCAGTTTTTTGGCGATTTTCAGGCCCTGCCCTTTTTTCTGGAAGTCATTATCCAGCTGGCGCCTGTACAGTTCTTTGAGGAGCTTCCCCATGCCGGGTCCCGGCGCGACGCCGAGCATGAGCAGGTCCCGTCCCATGATTAGAGGCCTGATCGTCTCTTTATTGACGTCGAGCTCCCTGAACTTATCCAGCAGCCACCGGCCTTCCCGGTCCAGCCCCGTCATGATCTTTTCTTTTCGTCCGCCCCGGTCGGCCGCGTCGAGATTGGCCAGGAGCTCGATTTCTCCGTTGGTATCGGCGGCCAGCCGGTTGAACGCTTTCCGGGTCAAAGCCTGCCTGTTCTGCCACAGCTCGGAGGCCCGATGATGATTCCTGATCAGCATCAACACGATCTTCCTCAGGTTATACCCGTTCCAGGCGAAGATCTTGAACCGGCTGAAGATCCTTTTCGTCGCCTTTTCGCTGGCGACGTCATGTCCGGCGCTCGTGATCACCATCCGCCCCCGCTTGAATTCCCACTGGGTCGTTTCCGTTTTTCCAACATCGTGGAAGAGGGCCGAAAGCTCCAAGGCCAGCTTTTTTGCCGGCTCGAGACCGGCCAACTCGGCCAGGCGCTTGGCTTGGTCGACCGTCAATTTCGTGTGGTGCCAAACCGTGTGATGGCCAAAGCTGTCTTTTTCAGGATGGAAGACCGAATCCTGGATGACGAGCGTCAGGGCGTATAGCTCGGGAAAGAGCTGTCGCAGCGCGCCGAGCTTGAACAGTTCATCCAGCCCGGTCGACGGTCTCGGGGAGAAGAGCAGGATCTTGAACAGCTCGTCGTTGACCCGCTCGACGCTGAGGTGGGTCAAATCGATGTCCTTGGCCAGGGCGTAAATGGACGGGTCGACGGAAAAGGCCAGGACCGAGGCAAAGCGGGCGGCCCTCAGGACGCGGAGCGGATCATCGGGAAAGGCCTGGGGATTGGTCAGCTGGATCAGCCTGGCCCGAATGTCCTTGGCCCCCTCAAACGGGTCGATCAGCGCTTCGTCGGCCAGCCTGAGGGCGATGCTGTTGCAGCGGAAGTCGCGCCGCTCGAGGTCGGCCTCGATGGGCAGCCGGGGGTCGGCCGAGACAAGGATATCTTTGTGACCCCTGACGCCCTCGCCCTTCGGCCGGTCTTTCCGGGGCAGGGCGATATCATAGGATTTGCCCTTGACCGTGAATTTGATGATGCCAAAGCTTCGGCCGACAAGGTCCACTTTTCCATGGGGTCGGATTTTTTCGATGATGGTCCGGAGAGGGTGGCGGGTGATGAGCAAGTCGATGTCTTCCGATTGGATGCCGCGGAGGATGTCGCGGACGAAGCCGCCGACGGCATAGACGTCTTTTCCAAAGATCCGGACAAAAAAGCTTTTGTCCCGGAATTCCACTCCGATATGTTTCATGAAAGGATCAAATTTTTCGATACCCTATTATAAAAACTGCTTCGAATTAGTTCAAATTCTATTTTTGGCCGCGAAGCATCTCCGTTTATGTGATTTCAAGAAGGTGTTGGCATTGCCCCTGAAGCCCCCATAGCGGAGGGGGGCCCCGGACACTCTTGGAGGAGGACCCTTTCACAGGGTCCCCCTCCAACGAGCGGCGGGAATACCCGCCCGCCCTGCCACCCCTCCAAGGAGCATCCTCCCATGAATTCATTGGCTAATGCTCCTTGGAAGGAAGAGTGTCCGACGGGACTGGTTCCCCAAGGGGTTAGGGGGCAATGCCAACGCTTGGTTGAAATTAGATATTTGGTAATGCTTGCTTTTGGCAGGCTTCGTGCCCGGCGTCTTGTCCAACGCCGGCCAATAGTGTAGACTATTTAATTCTCGAGCGGATAGAGAGTATTTTTTAGTGCCAAAACGATTTGTTCTCTTCCTAGCAATGGTCCTGACGATCCTGTGTTCGCAGGCTTTTCCGGCGAAAGATGAGATCGAGATCACGGTCCGGGAGAAAAAAGTCGAGAACCTGAGCAGGGACGGCCTTTCGCTCGTCTTCTACCTGAACGTGGCCAATCCTTTGGATTCCGGGCGGTGGCTGACCAGGTACGATTACCGGCTCGTAATCGAGCAGACCGAGTACCTCAAGCTAGAGACAACCCTTAACGAGCCGATCAAGGTCGAGGCCAAGGGGAGTGTCGTCGTAGCCCTGCCGGTCAAGATTACGTATGAACTGCTGCTCCGGGCCGTGCCGGGCGTTCTGGGCAAGGACAAGCTGGCCTGTTTCCTGGCCGGAGGAATGACCTTCCAGGATGAGCGGCGGCGGGAGAAGAGAGTCCAGATCGCCTTTGCCGGCGAATTCCCCATTTTTAGGGGCGTCGACGTCGAGCTCCGGCCCATCGAGGCGAAAGCCCTGACCGTCGGCGGCGCGGACCTCGTCTTCAAGGCCGTAGTGAAGAATCCGAACGGATTCGATTTGAAGCTGGAGTCAATGAGCTATAAGCTGGATTTCGGAGAAAAGACGGTGTCTTCGGGAACAATGGGGCAAGGCGTGAGCATCGCTCAGCGAGGCGAGCAGCTTTTTTCCATCCCGCTCCTGCTGGATTTTTTCGAGATCGGCAGGGACATCTTTAGCTGGCTGGAGCAGCCCCCATTGCCGGTCAGCTTTTCCGGGGAAGCCGCCGTGGAGAGCGTCTGGGGCCGCTTTAAAATCCCCTTCAGCAAAACGGAAAAAGTGGCCGTTTCGAAAATCTCTTGATCACCGTCATCATCCCCACCTACAACAGGGCTTCCTTTCTCAAAGAAGCCATCTCGTCCGTCCTGGCTCAGGACCATTTCTCCGGCAAAGGGCCCGGCCATGATTGGGAGCTTCTGATCATCGATGACGGGTCGGACGATGGCACCCGGGACGTCGTCCGCGCCTTCGGGGACCGGGTTCACTACGTCTACAGAGAGCACGGGGGCGTGAGCGCGGCTAGAAATGCGGGGCTCAGGCTGGCCCGTGGGACATTTATCGCCTACCTGGACTCGGACGACCTCTGGAAAAAAGAAAAACTGCGTTTCCAGATGGAATTCATGGAAGCCCATCCCGAGGCGAATGTCTGCTGCACGGAAGAGATCTGGATCAGGAACGGCCGCCGGCACAATCCTATGAAAAAACACCAGAAATATTCAGGCTGGATCTTCGACAAAGTCGTGCCGCTTTGCCTGCTAAGCCTTTCCTCGGCCCTGTTCCGGCGGTCTGTGTTCGAGGAGATCGGAAATTTCGACGAAGATCTGCCTGCTTGCGAAGACTATGACCTCGGCCTCCGGCTAGCCCAGAAGACCCCGATCTATTTTCTCAAGGAGCCGCTGATCATCAAACGGGGAGGGCATCCGGATCAGCTTTCCCATCGATATTGGGGGATGGACCGGTTCAGGGTGCGGGCTCTGGAGAAAGCCTTGAGCCTCAGCCTGTCGTCCGAGCAGGAAAGGCTTGTCCGCGCGGAAATCGTCAAGAAAAGCCGCATCCTTCTGGCCGGCTTTTTGAAGCGCGGGAATCAAGAAGCAATGCGGAAATATCTGGCCATCATAGAAAAATACGAGCTGTAGAATCGGTCCTCAAGGAAATCGTCCCACTCGCTATTGCGAACGGCGGCAAGGAACGGAGCAACCTTCTTTTCATTCGATTGAGATTGCTCCGCCGCTTTGACGTATAACGTGGAGGCTAGAACCAGTAGTTGAGCCCGATCGATACCTGATAGCCGCCCAGGTCAAAAAGATTATTCGGCTCGAATCCCTGGAAGGCGTCCTTGAGTTTTCCTGCCGCATGACTGAACTTGAATTCCGCATCCAGGGTCAGCCGGTTGCCGATGGGAAACATGACGCCGCCGAACAATTGATATCCAAAGGTGGCCTTGGGGAAATTTTCACCTTCCCTGGCATCGACGCCGTAGATCGGAAAAATATCGACTTCTCCATAGTCGGGATCATCATAAATCCAGGGATCACTGAAGTCTATGATATCCCCCCGCATCCTGATGTTCCAGAGATAGAGGCCTACCCCCGCGCCGACGTAAGGAATAATTTTGGCCCTTCGTCCGAGCGGCGCGATCTTGAAAGCAAGCTGGATCGGAGTGACGGAGAAGTCCAGCGTATGACCCGGATCAAAGTCGCCCTGATAATCGTTGGGGAAGGCGAAGGTCCCATCGTCGAAATTGATCCCCACATAATCCTTATAGAACCCGGCCTTGCTTTTGCTGAACGTGTCGATGCCGAACACCAGGCTGAACCGTCCATCCAGAAAATATTCGTAATAGACTCCAAAAGATGTGTCCTGGAAGTTTGTTTTGGTGAAGTTCATCTGGGAGAACTCGGTCCTCATGAAATCGTATTGCAGCTTGCTGTTCTCCAGCCTGGGCATGAAATAGTTGATTTTGAAGGTCAGGGTGTTGGAAAAGGCCAGCGACGCGACAGTCAAAAAGACGATCACCGATAAAGCCAAATGTTTTTTCATTTCATTCCTCCTGGGCTAAAATCTTATGCAAAAACTGTGCCAAACTGTCTTTCGAGTCTTAAAGGTCGTCTAGGATACCGGATAGCGGCCCGACTGTGGCTAAAATGGGTCAATTGTCCTCTCTTGGATAGTTTAAATCTCCCCAGGCCGTTTGTAAAGAAGAAAAGCCCGGTTTGACTTTTTCTGCGGCCCCTTTTACCATGGACTGTGTAAAAATTGGACATGCCGAAACAGACGCAAGTTATCGAGATTAAACCAGGACCGGTGGATGCCGCGAAGATAGCCGAAATCGCGGACATTCTCCGGAAGGAAGGGATCATGGCCTATCCGACCGATACATTCTACGGCCTCGGCGCAGGGGCCTATTCGGAGACGGCGGTCCGGAAGATCTATCTCCTGAAGAAGAGGGGACAGGGAAAGCCTCTTTCCGTCGTGATTTCCGGAGTCGATATGGCGGAAAAAGTCGCGGCCTCTCTGCCGCCGGTGTTTTCGGACCTCAGCCGGAAGTTCTGGCCGGGCCCTTTGACGCTTGTCGTAAAGGCAAAACCGTTGTTCCCTCCCCAAATGCTCGGCCCGGGAGGCAGCCTGGCGCTCAGGCTTCCGGATGTGCCCTGGCTCTTGGAGCTTGTCCGGCAGATGGATGTGCCCCTCACGGCTACAAGCGCAAACATCTCGGGAGAAAAAGAAATCGACTCGCGGGAAGAAGTGATCGAAGCCTTTAGCGGCAAAGTCGATTTGATCATCGACGGGGGAAAAACACCAGGAGGGCTGCCCTCGACGATCGTGGACTTGACGTCGGACAAGCCTCGGATTTTGCGAGAAGGAGCGGTTCCTTCCGAACGGCTGCGCCCCTATTTATAGCGGGGTCAATATTTCGGGGTCAAAACTACTTTTTACGCATTTGCGTAAAAAGTAGCTTTGACCCCGGGCGCCCTGGGCGTTATCGAACTTTGGCGCCGGGGGGCAGCTCGCGGTCAAAGAACGGGATGACGGCTTTGTCGTCGATCACGGCGGCCAACAGCATGGCCTGGGATTCGATTCCCCGGATCACGGCGGGTTTCAGGTTGACGATGACGATGCACTCTTTGCCTACCAGGTCCTCCGGGGTATAGGTGTCGGCGACGCCGGCGACCATTTGCCTTTTTTCTCCGCCGATATCAGCTTCCATCTTGAGCAGCTTCGTCGTTCCCGGCACCCGTTCGGCTTTCAGGATCTTCGCCACGCGAAGGTCCATTTTCTTGAATTCTTCAAAAGTGACGATGTCCATTTTTTCCTCCGTTTTTGGCTGAATGGCTTGCCGCGCCTCTTCGGCCAGGAAATCTTCGAGGTCGACCCTGGGAAACAGGGGCTGCGGCTTTCGAGCGGCTTGCCCCGTCTTCAAACCTTCAAACCTGAACTCAGGATAGGACCGGGCTTCGATCAGGCCGTCCTCGCCCAGAAGTCCCCAGATTTTTTGCGAAGATTCCGGCATGACGGGGAAGAGCAGGTAGCTGATGCCCCGGATCGCGGCCGCTGTTTGATAAAGGACGCGGCCGAGCCTTTGGCGCTGGCCGGGGTCTTTGGCAAGCTTCCAGGGCTCATGATCGGCCAGGTATTTGTTGACCGAATTGATATAAACCCAGATCTCTTCCAAGGCTTTGTTGATGACCGCCGCTTCGTAGAGGCCTGACGCTTTTTCCTTTAGCTCGTCAAAAGCCACGCCGACCTTTCGATCTTCTGCCTGCTCCTGTCCGATATCTTCGAGCGTCCCCTGGAAATAATTTTGGATCATGGTCAGCGTCCGGTGGACGAGATTGCCGAGATCGTTGGCCAGGTCGGAATTCACCCGATGGAGGAAGGCCTCGTGGGAAAAATTCCCGTCCTGTCCGATCGGGATCTCGCGGAGCAGGAAATACCTGAGCGGATCCGGTCCGAACGCCTTGATGATGACATACGGGTCCAGGACGTTGCCCTTGGACTTCGACATCTTGGTTTCGTCCTTGAGCCACCAGCCGTGTCCGAAGACGCATCTCGGCAGGGGGAACTCTGCGGCCATGAGGAAAGCGGGCCAAAAGATCGCGTGGAACCTGAGGATGTCCTTGCCGATGAGATGAATCGTCGCCGGCCAGTACTTTTGATAGAGCTCGAGATCCAAGTCGTAGCCGATGCCGGTCAGATAATTATGGAGGGCGTCGAACCAGACGTAGATCGTATGGGCCGGGTCGCCGGGAACGGAAATTCCCCACTTGACCGTGGTCCGGGTGATGCTCAAATCTTTGAGTCCCATCCGGACAAAGCTCACGACTTCGTTCATCCGGCTCTGGGGCCGGACAAAATTGGGATGGCTCTCATAAAAATCGAGGAGCGGCTTGGTGTAGGCCGAAAGCCGGAAGAAATAGGTGCTCTCCTCGACGATCGTGGCTAGGCGGCCGCAATCAGGGCATATTTTGAGAC
>JAPKZH010000314.1 GCA_026393905.1 Candidatus Aminicenantota bacterium | reverse complement strand
TAGCGCAGTTTTGATCATGCGCAAAACGCATCCGGAGGCCGAAAGGCCGTTTCGCGCGCCGCTATTCCCGCTGACACCCATTTTGGGCGTCCTTCTCTGCCTGTTGCTGATGTTCTCGCTGCCTCCGGCAAACTGGATGCGCCTCTTCGCCTGGCTGGTCGTCGGCTTGATGATCTATATTTTTTATGGGCGGAAGCACAGCATCATGGAGAAAATGAAAGGGACGGAAGAGGGCAAAGATATCGCCGTCCCGCGAAAATAGGTGCCTGTGCCGAAGAAAAAAAATCGGCTGACCCTCTACATCTTCATCGGCATGGGGATCGGCCTGCTCATCGGGACGATCTTCCCGAATATAGGCGCCCAGCTTAGGCCGCTCAGCTTGATCTTCATCCGGATGATCAAATCGATCATCGCTCCCCTGATCTTCGCCACGATCGTCGTCGGGATCGCCGGCCACAGTGACCTCAAGGCGGTCGGCCGAATGGGCGTCAAAGCCCTTGTCTATTTTGAGGTCGTCACCACCCTGGCCCTGTTCAATGGTCTCACCTTCGTCAACATCGTCAGGCCCGGCGTCGGCGTCGCGCTCAAGGGCGGCGAAGTGACCGGGATCGCCAGTCAGCCCCAGAAGTTCGGCGATGTCCTCATCCATGTCTTTCCGCAGAGCTTTTTCCAAGCTGCGGCCGAGGGCCAAGTCCTCCAGGTCGTCGTCTTCAGCATCCTGTTCGCCTTCGCCCTGAGCATGGTCCACCACAAGAAAAAAGCCATCCTCGATCTCTGCGAATCGCTGGCCGAGACCATGTTCAAGTTCACGGCGATCGTCATGCGCTACGCCCCAATCGGCGTCGGGGCGGCTATCGCGGTCGCTGTGGGGAGCAAAGGGCTTCCGGTCCTGATCAACCTGGGAATGCTGATATTGACGTTTTACGCCTGCGCTATTTTCTTTGTCCTGGTCATTTTTATCCCGGTCATGCTGATATTCAAGGTCCCGATCAAGCGATTCTTCCAGGCGGTCAAGGAGCCGGCTCTCATTGCCTTCTCTACGACAAGCTCGGAGGCGGCCTTGCCCAAGGCTATGCAGGCCATGGAAGGTTTTGGCGTCCCTCGCGAGATCGTCGCCTTCATCATCCCAACGGGATATAGTTTTAACTTGGACGGGACATCTCTCTATCTGTCTTTGGCCTCGGTGTTCGTCGCCCAGGCGGCGGGGGTCCACATGACCCTGGGGCAGCAGTTTGTCATGGTCTTTACCCTGATGCTGACGAGCAAGGGAGTGGCCGGGGTGCCCCGGGCTGCACTGGTCATCCTGGCCGGGACGCTGGCCCAATTCAACCTGCCGCTCGAAGGAATCGCCATTCTTCTTGGGATCGACGAGCTCGTCGACATGGTCCGGACGACGATCAACGTCGTCGGCAACTGCCTGGCCTCGGTCGTCATCGCCAAATGGGAAGGCAAGTTTATCGATAACTATATCCCCGAGCCTTGATCTTAGAATGGATCTCTTGGCCTCCACGAGAATTCATCGGAAAATGCCTCCTGGCAGGAAGGCCGGAAGCAAAGCGACTGTTGGAAAGAAAACCCCGCCAAGGGTTTCCTTTTGAGAACATCCGGCCGGCCAATTTCTAATGATATTCCGCGAGATTTGTGGCTTGCAATCGGCGGCTGATTTGATATATATCATAAAGCCTAAGCCATCATGAGATTCTTTCTTCCAAAAGAGCCTGCCTTTTTTGAGCATTTTCAGGAAATGTCCGTCTGCCTGACGGAGATCACTTCGCTCTTCCAGGAATTCGCCCAGAGATTCAGGGACTTCGAGGCGTATTGGCACAAGTCGAAAGATATCGAGCACAAGGCCGACAGCATCGCCCACGAGATCATCAACCTGCTGAACAAAAGCTTCATCACGCCGTTCGATCGCGAGGACATCTACCGCCTCATCCACGAGTTCGACGACATCATCGATCTCCTCGAAAACACCATCCACAACATCCACCTCTTTGAAATGACCGAGAAAAAAGACTTTATCAACGAGTTTTCCGAGCTGATCGCCAAGGCGACGATCGCCCTGAACACGCTTTTGTCGGAAACCTTCAAGCACCAGAAATACACGGACGTCATTTGGAAGCTGATCTGCGAGATCCATGACTTGGAGGACCTCGGCGACCTGTGTTACCATCGGGCGCTCCGGGCGCTTTTTGTGGAAGAAAAAGACCCCGTCGAGGTCATCAAGTGGAAAGACATCCTCCAGACGCTGGAGCACATTATGGATGTCTACCAGAACATGAGCAACACCATTGAAGGCATTGTCGTCAAAAGCAGCTAAGCATGGCCGGCTGGAGCTTTGCCTTTATCATCCTGATTATCGGCATCGCACTTGTTTTTGATTTTACCAACGGCATGCATGATGCCGCCAACTCCGTTGCGACCATCGTTTCGACGAGAGTCTTAAGCCCCAAGCAGGCCGTCATCTGGGCGGCCTTCTTTAATTTTGTCGCCTTCATGATTTTCGGCACAGCGGTCGCTGCGACCATCGGGAAAGGCCTCATCAATATTGCGGTCGTCGATCCCCTGGTCATATTCGGCGCTTTGATCGGGGCGATTTCCTGGAATATTTTCACTTGGTACTTGGGGATCCCGTCGAGCTCCTCGCATTCCTTGATGGGCGGGTATCTTGGCGCGGCCGTGTCCAAGGCCGGTTTTGGTGTGGTGATCGTGAGTGGCTGGATAAAAATTGCCGTCTTCATCGTCCTGGCGCCCATGCTTGGACTAGGTCTGGGATTTGTCCTGAAAATCCTCACGACCTGGCTTGTCTATAAAAAGCCGTTGTCTTTCATCAACCTTTGGTCCAAGCGCATGCAGTTTTTCTCGGCGGCCCTCTACAGCCTGGGCCATGGCGGCAACGACGCCCAAAAGACGATGGGGATCATCGCCAGCCTTTTATACTCATCGGGCCACATGAGGGAATTTCATATTCCCCTTTGGATCGTTCTCTCAGCCCATACGGCTATCGCCCTCGGCACTCTGTCGGGTGGCTGGCGTGTCGTCAAGACCATGGGCCAGAAGATCGTAAAACTGAAGCCGATTGACGGGTTTTGCGCGGAGACGGCCAGCGCTATGAGCATTTTTACGGCGACTCACCTGGGCGTTCCGGTTTCGACCACCCACGTTATCACGGGCGCTGTCACGGGAGTCGGCACCGTCAAGAGTGCGGCATCGGTCAAATGGCAGGTCACCATAAAAATCGTCTGGGCCTGGATCCTGACGATTCCCATGTCGGCGCTCTGCGCATCCCTTGTCTATAATGTCTGCGTCCTGATTTTTTATCGAAAATGAAATGGACTCGCCATTGACGCCAGCATCCCTCCTTCTTTTAGCCATATGAAAGAGGGCAGGGGAGATTCGTTTTCATCGTTGAAAGGCTTCTAAGGCCGGGAGGCGCGAATGTCTTACAAGAAAAATTTCGGGATGTTTATCCTTTCTTTAGGACTTCTTTCCATCTCTTGGATTTGGGCCGCGCAAGAAACGGGTTTCCGGCCGCCTGCCGTCCCGCTGGTCGTTCATGATCCCTACTTCAGCATCTGGTCCATGTCCGACCGGCTGAGCGACGATTGGACCAAGCATTGGACGGGAAAGCCGCAGGCCCTCATGGCCATGCTCCGCGTCGACGGCAAAACCTACCGGGTCA
This sequence comes from Candidatus Aminicenantota bacterium, assembly GCA_026393905.1. GTDB lineage: Bacteria > Acidobacteriota > Aminicenantia > Aminicenantales > UBA4085 > JAPKZH01. Next base: position 159 of record JAPKZH010000314.1, on the reverse strand, counting down.
TGGGAAGGGAGCCGCGGAGCGTTCCGGCCATGACCCAGGTGAGCTGTGAAGTCTTTCCCACGCGGACCGTTTACAAATTTCAGGAAGCCGGCGCTGAGCTCGTCATGACGTTTCTCTCTCCGCTCCTTGCCGACGACCTGGAGATCCTTTCGAGGCCCG
>JAPKZH010000609.1 GCA_026393905.1 Candidatus Aminicenantota bacterium | reverse complement strand
TATCGGCCGGGCCGGCGATCTGCCCGACATCGGTCGAGAACTTTAAAAAAAGGAGGGATGCTTGAGCGAGAAGAAAACGGGGAAGAAAAAAAGCCGGACTCTGATTAGGGATCTGGGGACCGGCGCAACAAAAAACATCAGCAAGGCAGAACTGAAGAAGATCCAGGGCGGAAAGGGATGTCAATACGGAGATCTTAAGTGCAGCAAGCTCGTTTTTGCCGCCACCAAGCTGACGATCAAATTACCGGTGCCTAAAATATAATAAGGAGGGGACGATGAAAGCTAAAAAGACGACGAAAAAATCGTTGATCCGAGACCTCGGCGCGAGCGCAGCTAAAGAGATCAATCCAAAAGACCTCAAAAATATTCGCGGCGGAAAGAAATGCTCGAGTAAAGAATGCGAGACCTTGGTCATCATTAAAGTGCCGCCGCCTAATATTAGATCAGGTTATACTAAACATACAGTAGTCATTGTCTAGCATGGGAAGAGAGCTCATTGGCGCCGGATATCCGGGCGCCGGAGCTCGGCAGTTTAGTCCACCATAACGCTAAGAAAAACTGAAAATCCATGTCTGTCGGCGGGCGAGGACAACAATTTCGTTGCCTAAATGGCTCTCTTCCTGCGGCTCCGGCAGGGCTTTTTATTTTAACAAAAATATGAGGTGTTACTGAGTTTTTCGCTTTCGATAGTCCTGGAATAAAGATTATGTTCAATTATCTCCCCTGCGAGCTCTTCGCCACCGAGAAAGGCCGGTACATTTTTGACGCCAAGAAGGTGGTCTTCCTTGAGGTCAATCAGCCGACCTTCGATATTCTCAAGATCCTTCGAGAAGAACGCCGGGCTCTTAGGGGGCTCGTTGCTTCGCTCCCCCAGCACTCAGCCCAAGATATCCGGGCCGCTTTAGAGGAAATCGGCGGGCTCCAAGAAAAGGGCTTTTTAAAACCTTCGCCCTTCGTTCGGGACATGTCCTTCAACCGGGCGAAATTCGAGCATGTCCTGTCCAAGGCCATGACGGGGTTCACGGTCTACGTAACGACCCATTGCAATTTAGCCTGTTCTTATTGTATCTACGGCGGAGATTACGGCCGCTATCCAGAGTTTGTCCGGACCAACATGAGCTGGAAAACAGCCAAGGCCATGCTGGATTTTCTCGCCGAACGATCCCCGGAGTCCCGGACTGTGCGCCTGGACTTTTTCGGCGGTGAACCGCTCCTGGCCTTCGACCTCATCAAGAAAAGCCTAGCCTATCTTAAGTCTCGGGTCGGTCCGCGTGGGACCGAAGTCCAGGCGACGATCGCCTCCAACGGGACGATTATGACCCGAGAGATCCTCGATTTCCTGCGGGCGTGCGGAATCTATCTGCAGTTCAGCATCGACGGTGACCGTGAGGTTCACGATAGCCGGAGGCGGTTCCGGAGCACCGGCCGCGGCAGCTTCGACCGCGTCTTGAAGAACCTGGAATTTGTCCATGAGTACGCCCCAGACTATTTCGAGCAGTTCATCAGGATTAAGTGCGTGATCACCCTGGACACTCTCGACCGGACCGACGACCCGACATTCGGGCATCCTCTTCTTAGAGCCCTTAACGACAAGGGCTTTCTTTCGCTGGTCATCCAGGAACCCCACTACGACGCCGGCCTGGATTCGGCGTATTTCAGGGAGATCCAGAGGGTCGGCGAGAAGCTTCTGGCCGGCCGTGGCCTAAAAACTCTGGAAGGACTCCTAGCGCATTTAACCTCCCGGGAGAGATCGTTCTTCGAAATGACGTTCGGCCTGTTTTATGATGTCCAGGCGGTGAACAAGCTGTACTTCGGGACGTCTCGAAAAATTCCCTTCACCAAGGGATGCCTGATGGGGTCCGGCGACGGCGCGGTGGACCCCAATGGGGATATCCGCATCTGTCACAAGGCGACCTCGTTCGTCATCGGAAACGTCAACGAGGGGAAGTGGGATTTCGACCGGATCTGGGAGCTCTATTCCCGGCTTTATGATGGCGGCTCAGAATGCGCTTCCTGCTTCGTCCAGAAATTCTGTGAGCTGTGTTTCGAAAAACTCGACGGGGGCGATTGGGATCATTCACGCCGCCAATTCTGTGATTTTACGCGCCGGCAGTACGCCCTATCCTTTGGGCTCTTCCTGCGGATTCTTGAGCGGAATCCCCGGCTCTGGCGAGACCTCGATCGCGTCGTCAGCGAGAGGATGAAGTTGAAGGCGGAGGAGCTCAAGTCGTCTGCTAAAGAAGCGGCAGGGAAGAATCGAGGCCGGGCCTGAAAAATGGCTCGCCATCGGCGCCAGCCAGGCTTTCTATTTTTCTTCCCGGACTGCCGAGTTTTTCTTCTCGTAATCTTTTAAGAGATCCTGATAAACGCCCTCAGCCTGTCTGACCGTTTCTTCGATTGTTCCCGATGTGTCGACGATGTAATCCGCAAATTTTCGTTTTTCTTCGGCCGGCATCTGGGCCTGGATTTTTTTTAACGCTTCAACCCGCTCGATGTGATCCCTCTCCATCAATCTCTGAATCTGGATTTCGGGACGGCAATAGACGACGATGATCTTGTCGAAATAGCCGGCGAAGCCCGCTTCGATCGTCAGGGCCGCTTCGGAGACAAAAATTTTCACCCGCCCTTCCTTGGCCAGGCGTTCGATGGCCTCTCTTTTTTCTTCCAGGACGAGCGGATGGATAAGGCGGTTGAGAAACGCCCGTGCTTCTTCATCGTTGAAGATGATTCGGGCCAGGCCGGGGCGGTCGATGGTTTGATCGGGACGCAAGATTTTTCTGCCGAAGCGGGCTACGACTTTTTCCCAGGCCGGCCGTCCCGGCTCCATCAGCCTTCGGGCCGTCTGGTCTGCCGAGTGAATCGTGCAGCCGTGCCGGGCCAGGACGTCGGCGACGACGGACTTGCCGGAGGCGATTCCCCCCGTCAGGGCGACGATGAGCATGCGGGATCTTGGAAGACTATTTTTTGGAATGGCCCGGAACGAATTTGAAATCTTTGCCGAAGCGGACGGCCACTCCCTGCTTTTTCCCTTTTTGATCGGCCTTTTCCAGGCGGACGGCCTTGCCTCCGATCTGAAGCCTGACCTTTTTTCCTTCGGTGAGCTCCTTGGGCAGATCGATGACGAGACTGAGCCTTGAGCCGACGACGACTCCCGAGTCCAGGCAGAAATATGCGCCCCCCGAGCTGATATTTTCGAGCATCGCAGCTTCCCTGAACTTTTTGCCCTGGGGCAGCTTGCCCTCGACGAAGGCCGTCAGGGGCAGATCAAATCGCCACTCCCTCCGTCGATTGATCGTCGGGGGCACAACGACGGTTCCCGATTTCACTCTCTTTGAGCGTTTCTTTGCGGCTGTTGTTCTCATGGCGATCTCCACCTTTAAAAGAGGGCCGAATTGATGGCGTAGAGGGCCAGCTGGAGCCGGCTGTGCGTGTCCAGCTTGGCATAGATGCTCTTGATGTGCGACCGGACGGTATTCTTGCTGATGAAGAGCGTCTCGGCGATTTCGTCATTGCTCCGGCCTTGGCCGATCAATTTCAGGACCTGAAATTCGGTGGGAGTCAACTGGTCGAGCGTTTTCTCCTTGAGGTCCCGGCCGACCACGGAGATGATCCGGTCCATGATGCTGCTCATCTTGTCCCGGGGCAGCCAGATCTCGCCTTTGTGAATGACCCGGATGGCCTCCGTCAGCTGCCCGGACGGATCGTTGAAATCGAAGTAGCCCCGGGCGCCCACGTTGATGAGGCTGACGATCTCCTCGTGTGACGGAATGTTCCCCAGCAGCAGCATCTGGGATTTGATCTGGTCTTTGGAGATCTCCCGGATGGCTTTGCAGATTTCCCGCATGTTGGGCAGCGTTTCGGTGCTGGCAAAGAGGATGACTTGGGGCCGGAGTTCCCGGATGGATTCCATGAAAGAATCGAGTGTATTCTTTTCGATGTTGACGACTTCGATCTGTGAATCCGTCTCCAGGGCTTTCAGGATGCCGGAGAGGATCAAGTCGGAGGGACAAAAAATAAGCAATTTGATTTTTGGATCATCCGAAGCTTGGAATTTTTTCTTATTCATGCTTTTACATGTCCCTTTGACAATTTTTGGCGATCACTTAACACTTTTCTGCAATTTTATAAAATTTGAGATTCGATTGTCAAGAAATATCGGTCCGGCGTCTGCCGGAGGGGGGCTAGACCTGGAGGGAAAGAATCTGGTAGTTTTTATCCAGTCTGATCGAGATCAACTGGTTTTTCTTGCATACGCTCATGTCCGATTTGACGAAGCAGACCGTCCCTGAAAGAGATAGCTGCAGCGGCTTTTCCAGGAGGAACGTCCTGGGGATGGTGAGCGATAGAAGAAGCTTGGTTCCGATCATGACCTTGGAGTGGAGCCAGAAGGTCATCTCATCGGCGCTGAGATGGGAGATTTGGGTTTCTTCCGAGAATTCTCTCTCCAGGGCATCCCTCCCATTCACTTTTGCCGGGAGGGCCAGCGCGAAGAGGCGCTCTTTTTTATAGGCTTTGGGGAGGCCTTGTTCGGACGAGCAGTGCATGGGAAGAATCCTTAATCTTCGGGCTTGATGATATACTTGCTGTCGAAGCGGATGGTGACTTTTTGCCCCGTATTATGGTCGTTGATGGTTTCCACGAGGGCCACTTTGCCCTTGATGACGAGCTTCAGGTTCTTATCTTCGGCCAGCTTTTCCGGGAGGTCGATGACCAACCTGAGCCGGGAGCCGATGTTGACCGGATTTTTCAGGTAGAAGGACGATCCCTGATGGCTGATATAGGAGAGAATCGTTTCCTCCGTGAACTCATTGCCCCGGGCGTTTAGACCTTGGACCAGGGTGGGCAGGGGAAACGTAAACCCCTCGTCTTTAGGGCCTAAGACATCAAAACGATCCACGAATTCATTTCTCGACATGCTCCGCTTCCTTTTCTAAACACGTCGAGGCTACAATGCCATGGCCGAAAAGCCCGGTCAATCACCCCTTTGGATGAATGAAGGGGTGAAATTTTTTTTTAAGAGCGTCACCTCTCACTCGACCGTTTCACCTCTTGGGGGGGGCATGGCCTTAGCGAGTTGACAAAATCAGGGGTGGACGATAGAATGACCACGAATTTGAACTCGGGAGAACACGGTGAGCAAAGACGAACGACGAGTCAAACACATCACGCCGAAAACGGAAGATTTTTCGCGTTGGTACATCGAGATCATCCAGAAGTCGGAGCTGGCCGATTACGCCCCGATGAAGGGGATGATGGTCATCCGGCCTTACGGATATGCCGTCTGGGAAAATATCCAGAGGCTTCTGGACCAGCGGATCAAGGCCACGGGCCACGTCAACGCCTATTTCCCGCTCTTCATCCCGGAGAGCTTCCTCCAAAAAGAGGCTGAGCACGTCCAGGGATTTTCTCCCGAGGTGGCCTGGGTCACGATGGGCGGAAAAGAGGAGCTGGAAGAGCGGCTGGCCGTCCGGCCGACCTCGGAGGCCATCATCGGCCATATGTATTCCAAATGGGTCAAGTCCTGGAGAGACCTTCCCGTCCTGATCAATCAGTGGGCCAATATCGTCCGCTGGGAGAAAGTCACCCGACCGTTCCTGAGGACGACCGAATTCTTATGGCAGGAAGGCCACACCTGTCATGAAACCTCCGAGGAAGCCCAGACGGAAACGCTTCTCATCCTTTCCTTGTACAAGGAATTCGTCGAGACGGAGTTGGCGATCCCCGTGATCTCGGGGATAAAATCGTTTCGCGAGAAATTCGCCGGAGCCCAGGAGACCTATGCCATCGAAGCCTTGATGTCGGACGGCAAAGCGCTCCAGATGGGAACGTCGCACAACCTGGGCCAGCATTTCTCCAAGGCCTTCAATATCCGCTTCGAAGATCGAAACCAGAATCTTCAATACGTTTGGCAGACCTCTTGGGGGATGACGACCCGGCTCATCGGCGCCGTGATCATGAGCCATGGCGATGATTCCGGTCTGAAACTTCCGCCGCGCGTCGCCCCGATCCAAGTCGTGATCGTCCCCATCTCCATGGGAAACTGGAAGGAAGATGTCCTCCCCGCGGCCCAGGCCATCGAAGAGGGTCTCAAAAAAGTCGGCTTGAGAGTCCTGCTCGACACTCGCGAAGAATTCACGCCCGGCTGGAAATTCTCCGAGTATGAGATGCGGGGCGTGCCGTTGCGGATAGAGATCGGTCCGCGGGATGTGAAAGCCGGGCAGGCCGTCTTGGTCCGCCGGGACACGAGGGAGAAAATGACGCTTCCCTTGGACGCGATGGCCTCGAAGGTCCCCGGAATCCTCGAAGATATCCAGGCGTCGCTCTTCCGGGAGGCCGAGACGTTCCTCCGGGAAAACACCCGCCAGGCCGGCGGTTACGAAGAATTCAAAGACGTCATGGACAACCAGCGGGGATTCGTCAAGAGCCTCTGGTGCGGAAGCGACGCCTGCGAGGATAAGATCAAAGAAGACACTATGGCCACTATCCGGGTGATCCCTCTCGAGTTAAAAAGCCAAGCCGGTCCAGGTGCTTGCGTTTGCTGCGGAAAGGAGGCCAAAGCGCTGGCCTATTTTGCCCGGGCCTACTGACGACATGCAGGATGAGTTTTCCCGCGAACGAGACAAGATGGTTGAGGAACAGATCGCGGCCCGCGGCGTCACCGATCCCAAGGTCCTGGCCGCAATGGGCAAGGTCCCGCGCCATCTGTTCGTCTCTGAAGCCATGAAGGCGTATGCTTATCAGGACGAGCCGCTTCCCATCGGCGAAGGGCAGACGATCTCCCAGCCCTATATCGTTGCCTACATGACCGAAGTTCTTGGCTTGCAGGGCGGAGAAAAAGTCCTGGAAGTCGGCACGGGATCCGGATACCAGACCGCCGTCCTTGCCGAAATTGCCAGGGATGTCTACACCATCGAGCTTGTCGAATTTCTATCTCTTAAAGCCCAGGAGGTTCTCGGAGGTCTGGGCTATCCGAACATACGATTCAAAATCGGCGACGGGACAACGGGATGGAAGGACGATGCGCCCTACGACGCCATCGTGGTGACGGCCGCGCCGGGATCCGTGCCGAAAGCCCTGCGAGATCAGCTCAAGATCTCCGGCCGGATGATCATTCCCGTGGGCGTCGAATTTCAGGAGCTGGTCCTCGTCGTCCGGGAGCCTCAGACATTCAAGGAGAAGCGGCTTCTGCCCGTGCGTTTTGTGCCGCTCGTCTCCATTCATTGAGGAAGGCCGTGCTGAAAAAAAGCTTATCTCTCGTCCTCATGGCCGGCCTGACGGGCGCCCTGCTGGTCTGTTCGGCTCAGCCGGCGAAAGATAAATTCATCAAAATTTACCTTCCGGCGGGCCCATCGATAACCGCCGAGCCGGCGGTCACGAATGAAGAGCGGGCCCTGGGGCTGATGTTCAGGGAAAAGCTCCTGCCCGACCAAGGGATGTTGTTTGTCTTCGAGGTCGAGGATTATCATTCGTTCTGGATGAAGAACACCCTTCTGGCCTTGGACATGGTCTGGCTCGACAAGGAGAAAAAAATCGTCCATATCGAGCGGGACGTCCCGCCCTGCAAGGCCGATCCCTGCCCTTCGTACACGCCCAAGCGGCCTGGTTCCTACGTGCTGGAACTCAAGGCCGGGTCGGCCGACCGCTTAAAGCTCAAGCTTTTTGACAAGCTGGAGTTCAGCCTTCCCGCGTCCAACCTCCGGTGACGACCGGACCGTATCTTACTTGATCGTGAATTCCGCGATCTTGGCGATTTGCATGTTGCGGAGCTTGTCCTTCAGAACAGCCTTGAACTGATATTTCCCGGGCGCAAGGCCGCTCACATCCAACGAGTTGGTGGCATAGAGATCCAAGACCGGCGTCTTCGACGTGTAGTGAAAATCGAGGGCGTCGGCTTTATTGAGAAGGGTATTTCCCTTCGCGTCCAGGACGATCATGTCCTGGGTGTACCAGATCTCATAGAGGCCTTCGCGGCGGCCGGTGAAGACGTTGAGGGGCTCATAGTAGAACAGGATTTGGTCGCCCGCTTTGAAGGCCGGCGCCGCGACGGGGACATAGGATCCGAAGCCGATGATATTCGAGCAGATGGTGAAATTCCGGAAACCCAACTCCCCTTTGTTCTGGAGCTCGATAATCTTTTCCTTGAGTTTCACTACGTCATCCGCCTGCCCGAAGACAAGGCCCGCGGCCACAAGAAGAACCGCGCCCAAAGGCAAAAGCTTCTTCATGTCTCCTCCTTAAAATTGACTTCCACGTGCTAGGGACATTATAATCTTTCGACCGTTGATTTCAAGGGCCGGCGTTTGACCAAGGCACAGCTTCTGGAGTTGCCATTGCCCGGGAAATACTCGCCGACATAAAAGAAGCCGTGGAAGGCGTCCAGATCAGCCCTCCCCTGGGAAGGATTGAGCTGGGTCTAGATGTTCTCGAAGCCCTCGAGAGCTGATTATTTCAGGTTGAATAGAATCCCTATATTGAGGCCGAGGCTGTGTCCCTTCATGCCGGAGACGTCGATGTCAAGAGCCCCCATTTCGGCGGCGTACTCATAAAGAGTTTCCTTGGCTGTCGAAAAAAACAAGGGGCGGTAGAATAGGCCGGCCGTTAAGCCGATGCGATGGCTCAGCCAAAAGTCCAGCCCAACACCGAGGTCGATCCCGGCCGCTTGGTAGACGACATCGCCGATGGTTTTCCATTCTTCGTTCTCGACTCCGAATATCGATTTGCCGACGCTGACAAAGACGATCGCCAAGCCTATCTGATAATAACCTTCGAGACGGCTCCCCGGCCGGATGTGCCCTTTGAGGTCGATGTTAAAGTCGTGGTTGCCGACTTTTTCCATCCGGGTTCCGCCCGAGGGGAGAGTCGGATCCTTCAGTGTCCCATCGTGTCCAGCATAAGAATAGCTCAGCTCTACTCCGATATCTTCTCCCCGGAGACCCAGAACCGCGCTGAACCCCGAAGCGGCCTTGAGTTTGGGAATCGGCATGTATTGTCCCGAACTGGAAAAAGCGAATTCTCCGTCGAAGCTTTTGCCGGACGTGTTGTTATAGGAATAGGTGAGCCCGAGGTATATCCTGCTTTTTTCGCCCTCGAAAAAGACCTGGCCATGCAGCGGCCCGGGCCTAAGGGACAGGACGAGCGCGCTAAGGAAAAAGACGATCATGAAGGCCGGCCGCTTGGGCATCGTTCTTCTCCTCCAAGAAACTTGGAATACCGTGTATACCATCGGCCGCCGAGAAAGTCAAACTGCCTTGTTCATTTCAAGCCGAGACTCGTGTTGAAATACGTTCCGGGAATATGTATAATATGCCGCCGGAGTCGGTTTTCGTAGCCGAAGGTTCAGGGATTCGAAACGGTTCGTATTGCCAACGTCGATTCTTTAGCGGAATATATCATCGAGGAAGGGAGTGCGAATATGGCAGAGAAAACGATTTACCTGGACCGTAACGAAAATAATTACGGGCCGGCTCCTGCTTGCTATGAAGTGCTGAAAGCCGCGGGCTTCGAGACTCTCAGTTGGTATTCCAAAGACTTCGCCCGGGGCGTCAAGAGCACCCTCTCCGAACGGATTGCCAAGGAATTTGGAGTTCCCGAAAGCATCATCCTTCTCGGCTACGGCGCCGAAGACCTCCTCAAACAAGCGGTCCACTGTTTCCTGTCCAGGAACGAAACGATCATGATTCCTACGCATTCTTGGTGGTATTACAAATCGATCGCAGACGAAAAGGGAGGCATCACGGTCGAATATCCGATGGTGCCGGGCCCGGACTCATTCCACTATGAGGTCAAGAGCCTACTGGATCTGGCGGCCAAGCACAGGCCCCGGTTGATCCTCATCAGCTCTCCCAATAATCCGACGGGGAATACGTTGGACCTGAAGGACCTTAAAGTCCTGGTGAGGACGATCAAGAATACGGTTATCGTCCTGGACGAGGCGTATTGGGGTTTCACCGGCCATCAGGCCGACTACGTCAAGGAGCTCATCGGCGAATATCCAGAGCTCCTCATCATCCGGACATTCTCCAAGTACTACGCCCTGGCCGGCGTCCGCATCGGCTATGCCTTTCTGGGCAAAAACCTCACCACCTTGGCTCAATTCAGCGCCCGCTATCTCGGCTATAACCGCCTCTCCGAGCGGCTGGCCCTGGCCGCCCTCGATTCGCGCGATTATTATGCGGAGATCAGCCAAAAAATGATCCGGGACAAAGAACGCTATTACCAGACGCTGGGAGCCATCCCGGGTTTTAAGGCCTATCGCTCCAACGCCAATTTCATCCTGGCCGAGATCCCGGAACGCTTCAAAGCCTCCCTCAAGGATTATTTGACGAAGCAGGGATTGATCATCAAATTCTTCAACGAGCCGAACCTCGAAAACTGCGTCCGGATCACGATCGGGACCGAAGAGCAAAATCTCATGCTGACGAATGCCTTCCGGGATTTTGCCAGGGACAAAGGATTGATTTGACCGCCTTCTTGGAATACAGGAGATCGCTGAAGCTGCCGGAAGTGGAAGAGATCTTCGACCTCTATTTTTACCGGCCCCTGGCTTTTGCTTTTGTCAAAGCGATCTACAGGACCAATATCACGCCCAACCAGTTGACCGTGGTTTCCATGTTGATCGGGATGATGGGCGGGGTCTGCTTCGGGCTTGGGCATGCCGCGGCTGTGACAGTCGGCGCACTGCTCTACGGCCTGTCCATCGTCCTCGATTGCAGCGACGGCCAGCTGGCCAGGCTCAAAAAAAACGGAACCCGGCTGGGACGGATCCTGGATGGGCTGATCGATTATGTCGTCAGCCTCGCCGTGTACCTCGGGATCGGCATCGGCCTGGCTCCCGAGTCCGGAGATCATCGGATTTGGTGGCTTCTTCTCTTGGCGGCCGGCCTCAGCAACCTGTTCCATTCGGCCGTCCTAGACTACTATCGCAACCGCTTCACAGACTGCGTCCAGGGAACTGGGCACACAGAAGATGATGATTTCCAGAGCTTCCAACGAGAATACGAGGAGCTGGCGGCAGACAAAGGCAAGCGCCCGCGCAAAGCCGCCATCTGGCTGTACCTGAGATATCTGACCCTTCAGAAGAAATTGACCGTCAATTGGGACGATTCCAAACTCCCGAAAGTCGCCGGCGAAGACTTCTACCACAGGAACAAGGTCGCTCTTCGCCTGTGGACTTTTTTGGGTTCGACGACCCAGGGCACGCTCTTGATCATCACCTCGCTGCTCGACCGCATCGATCTCTATTTCTGGGGGATGATCGTCGTCGGCAATCTCTGGGCCGCCGTCATGTTCGTCGTCCAGACCAGGATCGACCACCGCCTCGAGCAAGAAGTCGTTTCATGAAAGGCGTCATCCTGGCCGCCGGGATTTCCTCCCGCCTCAGACCGCTGACCGATACGACGCCCAAATGCCTGCTCTCCATCGGCGGTGAAACGATTTTGGGGCGGACTCTCAACAACCTCACAGCCTGCGGCATCCGCGATGTCGTGATCGTCGGCGGCTACCTTGAGGACCAGCTGAGGAGCTATGTTTCCGGGAATTTCCCGGGGCTCGGGGTGAAATTCTTGACCAATGAAGTCTATGCCTCGACGAACAATATTTACTCCCTCTGGCTGACCAAGCCGGACGTTCTCGAGCACGGCATGATTCTTCTCGACAGCGATATCATCTTTGAAGATCGCATCATCCAGGCCCTTGTCCGGTCCGGATACGATAATTGCCTCGCCGTCAACACCAAGACCCGGCTCGGCGACGAGGAGATCAAGGTCGCGGTCGACCGCCACAATCGCATCCATGCCATCAGCAAGGATGTCCCTCCAGGCGGGGCCATCGGAGAATCCATCGGGATCGAGTTGTTCGCGCCTTCGATGCTCAAAACGCTTTTTGACGTCCTCGACAGGAAGATCGTCCATGAAAAGGCGGTGAACGAGTTTTATGAAGCCGCTTTTCAAGAAGTCATCGACCGGGGCGGGGAGATCTATGCCGTGGACGTCGGGATGTACAAAGCCATCGAGATCGATACGGTCGAAGATCTGCTCGCGGCCGAGAAAGACATCCTTCCTTATCTCCCGCCTTCCAAGACCGCGCCCACCATCAAAACATAAGCGGTGTCCGTCCGCCGCTCATCCTTCCCGGAGAAGCCGGTCCAGCTCAAGGGCCGCGTTCTTTGAGGCGGGCGCCTCACCGAGGCTGGATCTGATGTCCTCGAAGCGGGCTTTCATGCCGGCCCGGACGTCCGGGGATTCCAGGATCCGCTTTGCTTCCCGGAACAGGTTGTCCGGGGTGAACTCGCCCTGGATGAGCTCCGGGACGACCCGGTCTCCGGCGAGGATATTGACGATGCTGTAGTTCTTGATCCTGACCAGTTTCACGCCGAAAACATAGGTCAACGGGGAAAGGCGGTAGAAAGCGATGAGAGGGGTTCCGAGCAGGGCGGCCTCGAGGTTGGCCGTTCCGCAAGCGGAAAGGATCAAATCGCCGGCGGCCATGGCCTCATAGGCGTCCCGGCGAATGATGGTCAAACCCGGAAGACCGTCGGGAACGATGCGGCGGTAAAAATCCGCCTCGAGGTGGTCGGCCTGGACAAGCACGAACTGGGCGTCCCACGCGCTTTTCATGATTTCCAAGGCTTGAATGAGAACGGGCAGGTGGAAGCGGATTTCCGTGGCCCGGCTGCCGGGGAGCAAGACGATCATTTTTTTCTTCGGGTCCAGCCCGTATTTCCGGCAGAATTCCTCTCGGCCGAATGCGACATGGATCCTTTCCAGGAGCGGGTGGCCGACAAAGCGGGCGGGAATGCCTTCCTGCTTGTAGATCGCTTCCTCGAAAGGAAAGATGAGGAGCATCTTGCTGACGTTTCGTTTGATCGTCCGGAGCCTTCCCCGTCGCCAGGCCCAGACCGTCGGGCTGATATAATAAAGGACGGGCACGCCGAGCTTTTTCAGCCTCTTGGCCAGGCGCAGGTTGAAATCCGGCGAATCGATCAACACGGCCGCCTTGGGGCTCCGGGCCTTGACTTCGTCCCGAATCCTCCGGAAGATTTTTCGGATCCGGGGAATCTGGGACACGATTTCCACGAAGCCCACGACGGCCAGGTCTTCCATCGGAAAAAGGATTTCCACCCCCTCGGCTTCCATCCTTTTTCCCCCGATCCCAAAAAACCTGGATGAGGGGTCGATTGCCTTGAACTGACGGATGAGCCCCGCCCCGTAGGTCGCGCCGGATTTTTCGCCGGCGATGATCAGGATGGAGCTCATCAATCCTTTTCCGCTCGGCCGAAATAGATGATCTCGGGCTTGTTGTTCGGGTCCGCGCCGTAGAAGAAAAGCCATTGGTCATAGGTTTCGGCGTCGTTGTAGATGCGGAAGGATTTTTTCGGGGAGGCGCTTACGACGCCGAGGAGGCGCGGGTCATCGACCGCCGAGAGGTTGTCCTGGGGCACGACCAGGACCTGCTGAGGGCTGCCTTGGGCCTGGCCGCCGCCCCCCGCCGGGGCCGATCTTCTCCGCGATCTTCCTTCGTATTGGAGAATCACGTTCCATTTTCCATCCCTGGTCATGGGGTCCTTATACAGACGCCTTAAAAAGCGCTTGCGGACGAGCTCATCGAGCGACTTGGGAAAGGTCCCCGGATTCTTTGCCTGGTAGAGACGGACGGCCTCCACGAACTGCCGGCCGCGAAAAATGAGCTCGTCCTCTTTTTCTCGCTGGATCTGTGTCTGCCAGACCGGGACGGCGATGAGCAGCCCGATGGCCAAGACAAAAGTCGCCAACATCAGGATGACGATGCTGTAGCCCGCGCGGTTTTTCATCACCAGGTGTTGTAAAGCGTGCCGTCGAGAGCTTTTTCCGTCGAGCCGGAATGGACATCGACGATGCCGACGGTCATCCCCGGCTCGATATCCTCCATGGTCGGTTGTTCGCGGACTTCAACCCAGGTGTCCGCCTTTCCTGTAATGTCTTGCGGGATCTTGTAAAGGTAGCTTTCATCGACAAGCGCCTGGAGCGAAAGCGGGTATTTGCCCTTGTCCGTGTAATACTGCTGGATGAGTTTTCTCAATTGAAACAGGTTTTCCTTCAGCGCGCTCTCGTGGGCCTTGGTCATAGACGTCTTGAATTGGGGCAGAGCCAGGCCGACCAAGATGCCGATCATGGCGAAAACGATGATCAGCTCGATCAACGTGAAGCCTTGTTGTTTAGAGTGAATCATGGTCCCGTCTCACCAATCCTTGTATTTTGTCCCGTCGATGGCCGTTTTGTTGCTTTTGGTATAGACATCAAAAACATTTTGGCCTCCCCAACTCGTGGAATCGAAGGCATCCTGGGAGGAGCGCAGTTGCCAGTCAAAGGAGTTCGTCATCGGGTCTTTCGGGATCCGCCTGAGGAACTTTATGATTTTAGAGCCCCCCGTTGAACTCTGTGACTTCTTTGAACTCTGGGCCCTGCCCGGACCTTGGCCTTGAGTCGAACCTTGGCCCTTGTCCTTGAGCTCAACGCCCTTGACCAGGATTTCCAGGTTGGGCGGATAGCCGTCCGAGTCCTCCTCAATATCGATTTTTTTCTCGTCGGCCAGCCGTTTGTACTCGTCGATCGCTTCCCGGATCAGGCGCAGGCTCCGCTGGAACTCGATTTCCTTTTCCCTCTTGACGGCGATTTTGGCCAGGGGCATGGCCAGAGCGGCCAGGATGGCCAGGATCGTAGCCGCGACGAGGAGCTCGCTGAGAGTGAACCCTTTCCTATGACGAAACATGTCGGCCATCGTTTTGGACGATGATCTATCGATTCAGAATCAATGGCGACGGTCCCGGTCTGACCGGCGATAGGGAGATTGTTTATTTGCGTAGGGCTCGCGTTCCCTGTTCCCCTCCCTCTCATGCGGGGGGCGCGTGTCTTCCTCCAGGGCTTTCATGCTCAACTTGATTTTGTTGTCCTCGTCGATGTTGAGGACCTTGACGTTGACGATCTGTCCCATTTTCAAAACATCGCGGACGCTCTTGATCCGGTGGTGGGCGATTTCGGAGATGTGCATCAACCCGACGAGATTTGGCAAAATCTCGACAAAGGCCCCGTATTCTTCGATGCGGACGACCTTTCCCTGGTAGGTTTTGCCGACCTCCGCCTCGGCCGTGATCTCGCTGATCATTTGCTTGGCCTTCTCGGCGGCCTCCATGTCCGTAGAAGCGATGATGATCTTGCCGGTTTCGTCGACGTCGATCTTGGCCTTGGTCGCGGCGATGATCTTCTTGATGACCTTGCCGGCCGGGCCGATGACTTCGCCGACTTTTTCGGGGCTGATGAAGAGATAGATGATGTGGGGTGCGTAGGGGGAGATCTGCGGCCGGGGCGCCGGGATGGCCTCTTTCATTTTGGCCAGGACTTGAAGCCGCGCCGCGCGCGCTTTGTCCAATGCCTCCCGGACAATGGCCATGGTGATCGAGGCCATTTTCAGATCGAGCTGAATGGCCGTGATCCCTTTGTCCGTGCCGGCGACCTTGAAATCCATGTCGCCGAAATGATCTTCGAGGCCGGCGATATCCGTCAGGACAGCGTAGCGGCCGTTGTCCTTGACCAGGCCGATGGCGATGCCTGCGATGACCATCGAAAGCGGAACGCCGGCATCCATCAAAGACAGGACGCCGCCGCAGACGGTGGCCATGGAGGATGAGCCGTTGGATTCAAGAATGTCCGAGACGATGCGGACGGTGTAAGGAAATTTTTCCTCGTTGGGGATGGAGGGCAAGATGGATTTTTCGGCCAGGGCGCCGTGGCCGATTTCGCGCCGGCCAGGGGCTCTCATGAAAGACACCTCGCCGACGGAAAAGGGAGGGAAATTATAATGAAGCATGAACCTCTTTTCGGTCTCTTCGCCGAGGCCGTCCAGCCGCTGGACGTCTTCGAACGTTCCCAGGGTGACAGTCGCTAGGCACTGGGTTTCACCGCGGGTGAATAGGGCCGAGCCGTGCGTTCTTGGCAGCATGCCGACTTCGATAGAGATCGGCCGGATTTCATCGAAGCCCCGGCCGTCGGCCCGCTTGCCTTGGTTGAGGATCAAGTCCCTGGTCAGCTTTTTCTGTATCTGGTAGAACAGCTCCTTGGCTTCAGCCCTCTCGTCTTCGTTTTCCTCGGGGATGGCTTTGACGAGCGAGGCCAGAATGCTTTGAGCGGCTTCTTCAGAAGCTTTTTTGCCGGGCGTCTGGATGGCGGCCAGGAGGGACGGGCCGATGTTCTTCTCCATCTCGGCCAGTTTGACCGGGTCGGAGAGCTTCGGCGTGAATTCTCTCTTCCTGATGTTGAGCTTCTGGAACTGCTCTTTCTGGATGTCGATAATCTTGCGGATGGGGTCCTGGGCGGCGGCGATGGCGCCGAGGATTTTTTCCTCGTCCATTTCCTTGGCTCCGGCCTCGATCATGACGACGCCCTCTTCCGTGCCGACGATCAGCATATTCAGCGGGCTCGTTTCGAGCTCCTTGCCCGTGGGATTGATCACGAACTTCTCGTTGATAAGGCCGACCTTTACGGCGCCCATGGGCGTCGTGAAGGGGATATCCGAAAAATACAGGGCGGCCGACGCGCCGATCAGGCCCAGCGTGTCCGGTTCGTTCTCCAGGTCGGCGGAAAGAAGGAGCGCGACGATCTGGGTGTCAAAATAGTAACCCTGGGGAAACAGCGACCGGACCGGCCGGTCGATCAAGCGGCTGACCAGAATTTCTCGTTCCGACGGTCTTCCTTCGCGCTTGAAGAAGCCGCCGGGGATCTTTCCCGCGGCGTAGGTGTTTTCCCGGTAGTCGACGATCAGGGGCAGAAAGGATTTTTGCTCCCGGACCTCTTTCTTGGACGTGGCGGAGACGAACATGATCGTATCGCCGTAGCGGACCAGAGCCGAACCGTCCGCCTGTTTTCCGACTTTGCCGATTTCGATGGACAAAATACGCTTGTTGATTTCAAAACTGATTGTGTGTGACATGGTTGATGGCGAGGCAGATGCCTACTTCCTTAAGCCGAGCCTTTGGATGAGCTTCTCGTAGCGGCCGCTGTCTTCTTTCTTCATGTAGGCCAGGAGCCGTTTCCTCTGACCGACGAGTTTCATGAGGCCCGTCCTGGAATGAAAATCCTTTTTGGCCGAAGTCATATGCCTTGTCAGGAGGTTGATCCGTTCGCTGAGAAGGGCGATCTGGACTTCCGCCGATCCTGTGTCTGCGGCATGGACTTTGTTTGTGCTGATGATTTTTTCTTTTTGTTCTTTTCTTAGCACTCTGTCATTCTCCTTTAAATCGTTGAATATAGTAGCAAAATGAGGGATAAAAGTAAATGATTCTCTTCCATTTCTTTTTGGGAAAAAATATCTAAGAAACGATCTGGAAACGGCCTCGCTCCCCATCCGGGTTTTTTATGGTTTTTGTTCGGATATTTATGGAAAGGGCAGAAGAGGGGGAAATTTAGGCGGTGAGGATTTTTTTGCGGAGGACGAGCTGCCGGGCGTACCGGGACCTCAGCCCCCCCTGGGATGTCTTGAGCTCGTTGAGCTTTGCCTCGATTTCGGGCAGGGTCATCTTATTGATTTTCTTGTTGCCGGACCCTGATTTTTCAGGTTCGGGAGCGGCTGCCGCAGCCGGTTCCGGCGCCTCTTTTTTTGCTTCCTTGACCGGCTTTGGAGCTTTTACCGCGTCTTTCTTTTCGGCCATTCTATCGATCCTTTGTTTGATTTTTTCCAAAGAAGTCTATCAGATTTCCCGTTTCCTAGCAATGTTTTTTTCAGAGCCGGCGCTTGAAGGCCGTTCCCAATTTTAGTATAGTCGGATGGACGTGTATCTTTTATACTCCCTCCTCCTTTTCCTGGCCCTGCTGGTTTCGATCCCCGTCTATTTCGTCAAACTGAAGCTGTTCAGGAAGGAAAGCCTGTTTCTCCGGGAGAGACTGGGGGCAAGGCTTCCCCTTCGGAAAAGCGATAAACCTTTTCTCTGGATTCATGCCGTTTCCGTCGGGGAGGTCCTCTCCCTCCAAAACCTGGTCAAGGAGGTCCGCAGGATACATCCGGACTGGGAGATCGGTTTTTCCACTCTGACGAATATGGGCCAGAGGGTAGCCCAGGGAAAGCTTCGCGGCGTCGATCACATCTTTTTTATCCCCTTCGACTTCCCTTGGACCGTCGGCAGGGCTTTCAGGGCGCTCCGGCCTCGGCTCCTTATTCTGGCCGAGTCCGAATTCTGGCCGGGACTTCTCAAGGAGGCTAGGCAGTATTCATGCAGGGTGCTTCTTGTCAACGGGCGCATCTCGGCCCGCTCCTTTACAAGATTTTTACGGTTCAGAGGCATGGCCAACAGGGTGTTCAAAAATATCGACAGGTTTCTCGTCCAGACGGCCCAGGACAAGGACCGGCTCGAAAAGATCGGCGTTCCGTCCGGCCGCCTGGAAATTTCCGGAAACCTGAAATGCGAAGTCCATCTGCCCGAACTCGGCGAGACGGACCTTCTCCGGCTGAAAAAGGAGTTGGGTATTCCGGATTCCAAAATCGTGGTCGTCGCCGGAAGCATTCATCCGGGAGAGGAAGACCGGCTGATCAGGGCTTTCGGGGAGGCACGAGCGAAGAACGATGACCTGTGCCTCGTCCTTGCCCCCCGCCATCCCGAGAAATTCGGCGAGATCGAGAGGGTCTTCCAGGACCGAGAGTTCGTCGTCCGACGAAAAACCGCCCTTCAGCCGGGCCAGTCCTGGGATATCCTGATCCTTGATACGATCGGGGACCTGGCCAGGCTATATGCCCTCTCCGACTTGGCTTTTATCGGAGGGAGTCTCGTACCATGGGGAGGGCAGAATCTCCTCGAGCCTGCTTTCTACGGTAAGCCTATCTTTTTTGGGCCCCACATGGAGAATTTCGCCTCGTTGGCAGAGGAATTTGTCAAGGCTGGTGCGGCCAAAGTCGTTGACCGACCCGAAGACTTGGTGGAGATGTTCTTGTTCAAAGATGCCAAGGCGATGGCCGAGATGGGGCATCGGGCCAAAAAAATCTTATGCTCTCTCCAGGGGGCAACAGAAAAAACCTTGTCCGCCATCGATTTTTTTATGGGACATGCGGGATAAGAAGAAAAAAGCATTTCTTTTTGCCGGGATCCTTTGCCTGGCCCTGGTTTTAAACCCTTTCCAGGCTGCCCTTTACGCCCAAGAGACGCCGGATTCCAGCCGACTAAATCGGGATTTTCCCAAAAGATTCGGAAGCGATTTTAAAAATGTCATCTCATCGCCCGGCCACTGGCATAGAAAAGATATTCTCGCGTTCTCTGTGCTCCTGGGAACTGGCGGGGTGCTTTATGCCCTGGACAAAGATCTTTATGACGGAGTACAGGAGCTGAAAAGCTCTTCGACCAAAGATGCTTCAAACGTGATCACAAAATTCGGAAAGGGCGGGTATCTCACCGGTCTCATGGCGGCCCTTTATCTCTCAGGGGAAGTTTTTGACAGCGCCGGAGTGCGCAAAACGGCTCTGCTGAGCCTGGAAAGCTTCTTGACGACATCGGCCGTCGTTTTGAGTATGAAGGTTGTATTCGGCAGGGCCAGGCCGAGCACGGGCAAGCCCTCGAACTATTTCCGGCCGTTTTCGTTGAACACGGGCGAAACGTCTTTTCCTTCAGGAGACGCGGCCGGGGCGTTTGCCGTGGCGACGACGATCGCCGAGCAGACGGACGGATTCGTCATAGATGCCTTGGCCTATGGTTTAGCCGGCTTGGTCAGCATTTTCCGCGTCCACGACGAGAAACACTGGCCCTCGGATGTGTTCGTCGGCTCCGCCCTCGGCTATTTTATCGCCAAAAAGATATCCGCTCTTAACCGAGAGAAACCGTCGGGCCAATTCCACGTTGGTATGCACCTCTCATCCCGGAGCCGGGGCGTCACCCTGTCCTTCAGCTTTTAGTTGCGCGTTGCGCATATATCTTGCATCAATGAAGGTACACCCTTGAACGCGCAACCGCCGGGGAGTTCGAGGGGGGCGGCGTGGCCCCCCGGACACTCTTGGAGGAGGACCCTTTCACAGGGTCCCCCTCCAACGGGCGGCGGGAATACCCGCCCGCCCTGCCACTCCTCCAAGGAGCATTCTCCGATGAATTTATTGCCTGATGCACCGTGGAAGGAAGGAAGGGAGCTAGGCGAAGCGCCGAAGGGGGAGCTTGACTCCCCCTTGGCAGTGCCCCGGCTCTGCGAAAAACTGGAACAAGAAATTTATGAGACGGGGCACTTGACGGGCTCGTGAAACTCTAGACAATCACCCTCGGTTTGATTAAGATGAGCCCTGTCGACTGATGTCTAAGGAGAGGATCCCATGACCGACCGGATCAAGCGCCGGGACTTTTTGAAGAAGGCGGGCCGGGCCGTCGCCGCAGCTTCCCTGGCCGGAGGCGGGATTGCCCTCACCGGCTGCTCTTCTGATAAGGACTATGACCTGGTCATCAAAGACGGCCTCGTCTTTGACGGGCTTGGCAATCCAGGCCTTGTGACCGACATCGGTATATCCGGCAATTCCATAAAATATATCGGGAGCGTTTCCCCAAGCCGGGGTGTCCGAGTGATCGATGCCCGCGGCTCGGCCGTCACCCCCGGCTTTATCGATGTCCATGACCATACGGATGCCCAGCTTCTGGCCAATTCCAGAGCGGAAAGCTCGGTCCATCAGGGGATCACGACCCTCATCAGCGGCAACTGCGGTTCATCGCCTTTCCCCATCGCCGAAGAGATCTTCGAGGAACAGAAAGAATCCCTTAAAAAACAGTACGACGTGGACCTGACGTGGCGGGACATCACGGGCTTTTTTGCCAGGCTCCAAGAGAAAGGGATGGCCCTCAATTATGCGACCCTCGTCGGACAGGGGGCCATCCGCGGGGCCGCGATGGGGTTCAATGACAGGCCGCCGAAACCTGAAGAGTTGGAAAAAATGAAAGCTCTGGTCGCCGAGAATATCAAGAACGGCGCTCTCGGGATGTCGACCGGATTGGAATACACCCCCGGCAGTTTTGCCCAGGGAGACGAAATCGCCGAATTGGCCAAGATCGTGGCTCAGCGGGGCGGGGTTTATGCCAGTCACATGCGCGATGAGGGCGATCTCTTGATCGAATCGCTCGATGAGACGATCGGCGTCGCCAAACAATCCGGCGTGAGCCTCCAGATCTCCCATCTCAAAGTCGCCTATCCTCGGAACTGGAATAAGATCGATGCAGCGCTGGCCAAGATCGAGGAGGCAAAAAAAGACGGCGTCGATATTTTCTGCGATCGCTATCCCTATATCGCCGGCGCCACGAGCCTCAGCTTCAATTTTCCGCTCTGGGCCCGGCAGGGGACGACCGAGGAATTCATCGCCAGGCTCAAAGATCCCTATCAGGACGCCCGGCTCAGGGCTTTCCTAGCCGAGCGCGAGAAGAAGCTCGGCTCCTGGGACAAAGTGGTCATTTCCTCAGTCCTGTTTGAAAAAAACCGGCCTTTTCAAGGCAAGAACATCCTCCAAGCTTCCAAAGAAACGGGAAAAGCTCCCTATGAGTTCATGAGGGACCTCATCATCGAGGAAAAAAACGCAGTCGGCATGGTCATTTTCTTGGGCACAGAGGAAAACCTCAAGCGCATCCTGGCCCATCCTCTGGTCGGCGTCGGCACGGATGGAGAGGCGCTGGCGCCCTATGGCCTGCTCGGCCGCAGCAAGCCCCACCCGCGGATGTATGGGACCTTTCCGCGGATTCTCGGGAAGTATGTCCGCGAAGCAAAGCTCCTGAAATTGGAGGAGATGCTGAAAAAAATGACGTCCCTGCCGGCCGGAAAATTCGGCCTGGACAAGCGAGGCGTTCTCCAGGCTGGATCCTATGCGGACCTGGTCATCTTTGACCCGGACAAGGTGATCGACCGGGCGACATGGAGCGATCCCCATCAATATCCCGCAGGCATGGACTACGTGCTTGTCAACGGGCAGGTTGTCATCGAAGGCGGCGTGCACACAGGGAAGCTGCCGGGAAAAATTTTGCGAAAAAAGATTTCCGCATGAAAAAACGCATTTATTTCTTGCTGCTGATCCTCGTCTGCCTCGGAGCGGCCTTGTTTCCGTCCAACACATACCAGACGCTCACCGTGGACGGAATGCCCGTCGAGTTTGTCTTCCGGTCTCTTCAACCGGGCGAGGTCATTCTGGCGGTTTTGAAGGGCGAGCCGCCGGTCAAGGCTGTCCGGCTTCAATTCCTGGGCAAGAAATATATCTTGAGCGCTTCGCGGCCGGGCGAAAAGCCCTTTGCCCTCATCGGCGTCGATCTCGACGTGAAGCCTCAATCCTACGTCATCAGAATCACTGCGGAGAAGGAGGATGGGACCAAGGAAGACGCCCGGCAGGAATTTTTGATGGATCCCAAGAATTTTTCCCAGAAAAGATTCTGGATCAAGGAGAGCCTGATCGCCCCGCCGCCCCAGGAGCTGGAGCGCATCCGCAGGGAACAGGAGCTTCTCCAGGATATCTATAACTGTATAACGCCGGAGTGGCTGGGAACCGGCAGTTTCATCCCGCCTCTCGACCAGGAGGCTTTTCCCAATTTCGGGCAGCGGCGAATCTATAACAAAAGGCCTCCTTCCGTCCACGCCGGCGTGGATATCGGCGCGCCGTGGGGGACGCCGATCCGGGCCGCCAATTCGGGAAAAGTCGTTCTAGCCAGCAGCCTCTATTTTTCCGGCAAGACCGTGATCATCGAACACGGCCAGGGCGTTTTCAGTATTTATGGCCATATGTCGAAGTTCCTGGTGAAAAGGGGGGACGTGATCAAGAAAGGCGCCCTGATCGGAAAAGTCGGCTCAACGGGGCGCTCCACCGGGCCTCATCTCCACTGGGCGCTCAAGATTTATGAAAGCCGCGTCGATCCGTTCGCCCTGGTCGGCATGCCGCTAGACTGAAAAGCTTGATTTCTTTAAATTTGTTTCCCCAACCCATTATTTTTTAAGGTATTCGGCGAGCCAGTCGAGGACAGTCTTCCACCATAGCTCGGTATTCTGCGGCTTCTGGATAAAGTGGTCTTCGTCCGGGAAATAGAGAAGCTTGGAAGGGACGTTCATTCGCTGCAAGGCGGTGAAGAACTGAAGCCCCTGTTCGAG
The DNA here is from genome assembly GCA_026393905.1 of Candidatus Aminicenantota bacterium. GTDB lineage: Bacteria > Acidobacteriota > Aminicenantia > Aminicenantales > UBA4085 > JAPKZH01. The sequence continues at coordinate 4,049 of JAPKZH010000609.1, read as the reverse complement.
GGGGACACGGAAATCGTTCTGGCTGTGGATGACCAGGCACGGCGTCTTGAAGTTTTTGACAAAGCCCGATGGCGACCACTTCGCGTATTGTTCAGGACTGGTCCAGGGTGTGCCCAGGTATTCCCATTCGGGAAACCAGAGCTCTTCGGTCGCCCCATACATGGAACGCAGGTCGAAAACTCCGGAATGGCTGACCAGGCATTTAAATGCGTCCGTTTGGCCTTCGATCCAGTCGACCATATACCCGCCGTAGGAGGCACCAGCCGCACCATTCCGGCCGGCATCAATAAATGGGTGCCGACCGTGGAGGTATCGGAGCCCGAGCATGATATCTTGATACGGCTTTCCGCCCCAGTCGCCGCTGATCGAATCCGTGAAGCGCTGTCCATAGCCCGTGCTTCCGTGAAAGTTGATCATGGCCACGACATACCCGGGGGCGGCGAACATCTGGGCGTTCCAGCGGTAATGGAAGTCGTCTTTCCAGGCGCCCTGAGGCCCGCCGTGAATCGTCATGACCAAGGGATATTTTTTGGCGGAATCAAAGGCCGGAGGTTTGAGCAGCCAGCCGTGGACCTTGTCCTTGGCCGCCCCCTCGAACCAGAACTCTTCGGCGCCGTTCATAGCGAGCTGGGCCAGCAGGTCCCGGTTGATATCGGTCAGCGGGGCTAATTTATTTGTGCCGAGGTCGAGGGAATAAAGATCGTTCGGCCGGTTCATGGCCTGTTTGAGGAGAACGAACGTCTTTCCGTCGGGGAGCAGGCTCATCGAATTGAACGTGTGGCCGTCCAGGATTTTCTCGACCCTGAGGTCCTTGAGCGAAATTTTGAACAGGGCGTTCCGGCCCTTTTCTTCGGCCGAGAAATAGATCGCGGAGCCGTCCCGAGCCCAGATGATTTCATCGACCGAATCATCCAGCCTCTCCGTCAGGTTCTGGATTTTTTGCGTTTTTCGGTCATACAACATCAAGCTGTATTTGTCAGCTTCAAAGCCCGGCCTGGCCATGGCTTTGTAGGCGATATATTTTCCCTCCGGCGAATACCTGGGCGAGTTGTCGTCGGCCTTGTTGGTCGTGAGGGACTTGATTTCGCCGCCTTTGACCGACGTGAGAAAGAGATCGTTGTTCGTGCCGAGACCGAGCTTTAGCTCAGCGTCGATGTTGCGGACAAAGCAGAGTTCGCTTCCATCGGGAGAGAACGCATAATCCTGGGAACCGCCCAAGGCAATCGGAGGCGTGTCGTAGTCACCGGGGGTAGCGTCCACGGCTTTTCCTCCCTCGGCAGGAACGATGAACACATGGCTCCGCGTTCCGTCCGCCCAGGCATTCCAGTGACGGACGAGCAGATGGCCATAAAGCCTGGCCTTGACCTTGCTTTTTTCCCGGGCTTCCGCTTTTTTCTTGTTGCAGTCGTCGTCGGGGCAATCAGGATAAACGGATGAAGTGAAGGCCAGGAATTTCCCGTCCGGAGACCAAATGACGCCCGAGGCCCCGGTGGAGAGCGTCGTCAGCTGGTAAGCTTCTCCGCCGCCGGAGTTGATGATCCAGACCTGGGGCGAACCGCTCCGGGTCGAGATAAAGGCGATCTTCTTGCCGTCCGGAGACCAGCGCGGGTTCATATCCGCGAGCGGGCTTGAGGTGAGCTGCCGCGGCTCCCCGCCCTTGGCCGGGATGAGCCAGATATCGCTGTTGCCGCGGTTGGCCTCTCTGTCCATGGCGGTGACGACGAAGGCAATCCAGCTTCCATCGGGGGAAGGCTGCGGATCGGTCACCCGCTTGATCTTGATGAGGTCATCGAACGTCAGCGGCCGCGGCTGAGCGCCTGCCGGAAGCGCGGAAAGGATGAAGAGATACGCGGTCAAAACGATCATCGCTTTTTTCATGTGGACGCCTCCTCTGGCGGGATGAGCATTATTATAATTAAAGGACCTCCGGGTGGCCAGTGTGATTTCTTATCCCAATTTTGGGTCTTATGATGCTTGCTCGGCGAGGAGGTGCCGCGAACCGCATCTTTATTGACAATGCTTTTTCTGACTTTTATAGTATAGGCTCATTTTGACGCGATGATGACCGACGAGAATAAAAAACAGATTTCTTCCGCCATGGGCGAAGCCATCCGGTGGGCGTTCCGCTCCGGCCAAGAGGATGAGGCGCTCGAGCCTTTGATCAAGGTTGACGCCGGACAGCCGATGGGAAGGCTGGAATGCGGAGACTCGGTCATCTTTTATGACATCCGCGGCGAACGGGAAATCGAGATCACGGAAGCTCTGACCGATCCGGATTTCTCCGCCTTCCCCGTCAAAAAAGACCTGAATCTCAACTTTGTGACGATGATCGAATACGACCCGGGTCTTCGTGTCGGGGTGGCCTTTCCCAAACAGGAAAAGCTCAAAAACACGCTGGCTGAAGTTCTTTCGGACGCCGGTTTGCGGCTGACCAAGATCGCCGAATCCGAGAAGGCTGCTCATATCGGCTTTTTTTTGAACGGAAAGAGCGACGAGATCTTTCCCGGTGAAGAGCGGATCATCGTCCCTTCGCCCGAGCATGTCGCCATGTACGATGATAGCCCCGAGATGAGCGTGAGCCTGGTCGCCGAGGAAATCCTGAAAAAAATCAGGGATGAGAGGGTTTCTGTCATCATCGCCAACTTTGCCAATGTCGATGTCGTCGGCCACATCGAAAACAAAACATCGGCCTTGGCCGCCGTCGAAGCCGTCGACCGCGAGCTGGGGCGGGTCGTGGCCGGGGCGCGTTCGGAGAACGCCACGCTCCTTGTTACTTCGGACCATGGAACGGTCGAAGAATGGCTCTACCCCGATGGCACGATCAACACCGGTCATACAAAAAATCCGGTCCCGTTCGTTTTGGCCGATTTTTCACTGAAGAATCCCGACCTTGCAGAGATCAAGGGGGAAGGCGAGCTGGCCGATGTGGCCCCGACAGTGTTGGGTTTGGCAGGACTCCGGAAGCCGGCCGAGATGACGGGAACAAGCCTGTTCGTCACGCCGGCCGCGGGAAAAAATCCTAGAAAAAAAATCGTGCTGCTCGTCCTGGACGGCTGGGGATTTCGGGAAGAGAAAAAAGGCAACCTGATCGCCGAAGCGGCCACTCCCAACTTCGATGATCTTTGGACGCGTTTCCCTCATTCCTTCCTCAAGTCTTCCGGGGAAGCCGTAGGGATGCCGCCTGACACTGTCGGCAATTCGGAGGCCGGCCATCTCCATTTAGGCGCCGGCCGCCGCGTCCTTCTCGACCGCGTCCGCATCGACAAGGCCATAGCGGACGGAAGCTTTTATTCGAACGAAGCTTTGCAGGGTGCCATGCGCAGAGCCAAGCAGGGCCGAAAGCTGCTGCACCTCATGGGGATCATCTCCCATTACAGCTCGCACGGGACGATCAAACATCTTTTTGCCCTGCTCCAGATGGCCAAGGACCAGGGCCTTAACGAAGTTTTTATTCACGGCTTTATCGGGCGCCGGGGCGAGAAGCCTGAGAGTGGTGCTATATATGTGGAGAAAATCGAGGACAAGTGCCGCGAACTCGGCCTTGGAAAGGTCGTGACGGTGATCGGCCGCTATTGGGCTCTGGACAGGGAAAAGAATTGGGACCGGGTTGAAAAAACCTACCGGGCGCTGGTCTATGGCGAGGGCACGCCCGTTCGTCAGAGACAAAAAAGTCACTATCCAAGTGTTTGAGGGAAAAGAAGATGGAGGGTGGCGCGGAGGCTGCCCTGGTACTCTCGCGCAAGACCCTCCCACCCACCACTCAGGCGCTTCGAGCACCAGGGCAGCCTCGGTGCCACCCTTTAACACTTTGGGATTTTTTCCATTTCGTATGGGGAGGAAAGGGAAACGGTCCGGAGACGGCCGAAGCGACCATGGAGGGTTTAGCCTTCCCGAGCCCTCATTCGAGGGCAGCCGGCTCGGAAGAAGCCGGCCGGCGAAGTTGTCTGAGCTTCCCGGCGAACGTCCGTAAAATCGAGGCCGGGAAGCGAGTTCTGAGCCGCCGAGAAGGAGGGCTCGGGAACGGCGTGAAAAACCCGGATGGGGAGCGA
>JAPKZH010000650.1 GCA_026393905.1 Candidatus Aminicenantota bacterium | reverse complement strand
ATTGTCGAGAATAAAAGAAAATCGCTGGCAGAATGGCTGGAGAAGGTTTCCCTGGAAGTGGCCTCTGCGCTGACAAAATACGAGCTCAAACCTGATCTTTTTAAATGGCAGGACCCGCGCCGTTCTTTTTAAACGAATGTCACTTCGTGGGGGCCCCGGACGAGCTCGCCGATGATCCGGGCCTTCTGACCCGATCGCTCGAACAGCCGGACCGTTCAAACATAGCATTTTTCGCCGATTTTTTGTAACCTTTTCTCAAAAACGAAGTCTTTACTAATGAATATCCGATGAAAAACATGGTTTTTTCGGGCGAATTCCCAGGCAGGAGCACCCGGTGACGGACAACCTGCTTATGGAAGACGTCCGGGGCGGCAAGGTGGAGAAACTGGCCATCCTGTTTGAGAGGCACCACGTGACTTTATTCAATTATTTTCTCAGGCTTACGGGCAACCGCCCAATCAGCGAAGACCTGGTCCAGGAGGTTTTCACCCGGATCCTCAAATACCGCACAACCTACCGAGGAGAGGATCGATTCGCCGTCTGGATGTACAAAATCGCCCGAAACGCCCATATCGATTTCCTGCGTCGCCAGAAAGAGACTGTGCCCCTCGAAGACCAATTCGATGAAGCCCAAAGCGCCGACCTCATCCCCGAGGAGAGGGTGGAAAGGCAACAGGAAGCCGCTCTTATCTCCAGGGCTCTCAAGAGACTCTCCCCCAGGAAGCAGGAGGTTATCCTGCTCAGCCGCTTCCAGAACCTGAAGTACCGGGAGATCGCCGAACTGATGGAATGCCCCGTGGGCACCGTCAAAGGCATGGTCCATCGGGCCGTCCAGGAATTGGGCGATATCTATAAACAACTTTCCAGGGAGGCATGCCGCCATGAAATGTGAAGACATTAAGGAACGGATGCCGGATTTTCTGACCGGCGATTTGGATAATAAGGCAAAGTCGGAATTCGATGCTCATATCGCCCGCTGCTCCGCCTGCGGCGAAGAGCTGCGGCAGCTGAGCGAGATCTGGACCAAACTGGGGGTTCTCCCCATGGAACAGCCTTCACCCGCTCTCCGCAACCGCTTTTACACCATGCTCGAAGCTTACAAGGAAGGTTTCGAAGCGGAAAAGGCCGCGGCTGTGCCGAAAAAGAAATTGTCCTTCTCATTCGGCCGAATCTGGCCCCGCCGGCCCGCTTTTCAATTTGCCGCCGCCCTCGTCTTTGTCGTCCTCGGGATTACGGCCGGCTATCTCCTCAGGAACCCGCAGGCCCAGTTGTCCCGGCTCCACCAGGAAGTCGACAGCATGCGCCAGATCATGGCCGTTTCGCTGCTGCAGCAGCCTTCATCCTCGGACCGGATCCAGGGCGCGAGCTTCAGCTCTCAGGTCAAAGCCCCGACTGCGAAAACGCTCGACGCACTTCTCCAAACCCTGGATCATGACCCAAATGTCAATGTCCGGCTGGCCGCCGTCGACGCGCTCTACCTCTTTTCTTCTTATCCCGCCGTGAAAGACAGAATCGTCCAGTCGCTGACGAAGCAGGAGTCGCCGCTGGTGCAAGTCGCTCTGATCGATCTCCTAGTTGGCATCCGCGAGCAGCGCGCTGTCGAGGCCTTCAAAGCGCTCATCCAGAATGAGAAGCTCAACCCCGACGTCAAGGAAAAAGCCAAACTCGGAATCCAGCAGCTCAGCTTTTAGGAGATGATCATGAAGAGACATATCGTTCCGGTCCTCATCATCATTTTGCTGGTGGCCTTTGTATTTGCGGAATCCGTCTATAAGTTCGAGGAAAAAGAGCAGATCCAGAAAACCCTGAAATTCCAGGACCCCGCCAAGCCGAAATCCCTACAATTGGATAATGTCTTCGGCGGGATCGACGTCCAGGGCTACGACGGAAGCCAGGTCGAACTTGTCGCCCATAAAACGATCAAGGCCAAGACCCAGGATAAGGTCCAGAAAGCCAAAGAAGAGGTCAAACTCGACATCAAAGAGAACGGCGGCGCGATCGACATCTATGTCGACGGTCCGTTTCGCTGCCAATGCGAAAACGGCAGGGGCCTTAAGTGGCGCGACTCGGGATACGAAGTGCACTATGATTTTGTTCTCAAAGTCCCTCGAAAAACGAGCCTGACCTTGAAGACCGTCAATCACGGGGATATTGCCGTGCAGGGCGTCGAGGGGGCATTCGACATCAATAACGTCAACGGCAAGATCGAGATGGAGGGCATCGCGGGATCGGGCGAGGCGCATACCGTCAACGGCAGGGTCAAGGCCGGCTTCAGCCGCAACCCGGACGCCGACTGCTCTTTCCGGACCGTGAACGGCGACGTGGAGCTGTCATTCCGAGAGGGGCTGTCCGCGGACGTCAAGATGAAAACGTTTAACGGGGAAGCCTTCTCGGATTTCGAAGTCAAGGCTCTTCCCGCCTCGGCCGAGGTCAAGGAAAGCCAAAAACAAAACAAGACAAAATTCGTCTATAAGCGCGACCGCTTCACCCAGGTCCGCATCGGAAAAGGCGGGACGGCGATCGAATGCGATACGCTGAACGGCGATATTTTGATAAAGAAAAGCCATTAAGGAGGAAACTATGAAAAAACGAATTCTTTTTTTGATCGTGATCCTGCTCGCAGCGGGGATCGGGGCGTTTGCCCAACAGGCCAAGACGGACCGGGTGACCGTTCCTTTGAGCAACCCGGGAAAGCCGGGGATCGTGGAGGTCAGTCTGATGATGGGCAGCATCAAGGTCGTCGGCTACGAGGGCAAAGAGATCATCGTCGAAGCCACACCCCGGGATAAAAACATCAAGGACTATGAAAAAACGACCGGATTTGTGATCGCCGTTCCGGTCGCGCCCAGCCCCCCCCGTCCTGCGTATATTATCGGCGACAAAGACAAAGACAAAGTAAAGGAGCAAAAGGATAAGGCGGCCGGTATGAAGCGCATTCCTATCGAAAACACCGGCCTGACCATCGAAGAAGATAATAACACGGTGACGATCGAGGTCGAGTCCTGGAGGCGGGCGGTCGACCTGAGCATCAGGGTTCCTTACGCCACCTCGCTCAAGCTGGAAGGCACCAATCTCGGAGAAATTTCCGTGGAGAATGTGAACGGGGAAATCGAAGTCGAAAACATGAACGGCGAAGTCAAGCTGGCCAACGTGGGAGGGACCGTCGTCGCCAACTCGACAAACGGCTCCATCAGCGCGGTCTTAAACAAGGTGAACCCCGACAAGCCCCTGTCCTTTGCCACCTTCCACGGCGACATCGATATCACCCTGCCGGCCGATGTCAAGGCCACTCTCAAAATCAAGTCCACTCAGGGCGAAGTGTTCAGCGATTTCGACATCGCCCTCAAACCCGTTCCCGCAAAACCCGAGGAAACCGC
>JAPKZH010000174.1 GCA_026393905.1 Candidatus Aminicenantota bacterium | reverse complement strand
GAGGCGCATTCTGAGGATAAAAGCCTCCCTGGATTTGCGCCGAAACCTTTTTGTCATCCGGTTTCTCTTCCGGCATTTTTGCCCTCCTAATGCGGCACATTCAGAGATACGAAAACGACGAGAAGAAATACTCCGGCGATGAAAGCGATTATCGAAGCAATATTCAGGCCAAGAGTCCATTTGGCGGCTCTGTTCTTTTCGCTTTCCCGCTTCTCGCCGTCGAAAATCACTTTTTCCAGGATTTCGATTTGCTTCCGGCAGGCGTGCTGGCTGGTCAGGAATGAAATCAACGTTGAGAGCAAGCTTGCGCAGAAACCCAGCCATGCGGCTAGGAGCCAGCCAAACGTCCCCTGTTTAATGGCCGGAACGATTTCCTTGATGAAGGCGAGGGAAAAGCCGAATGCCCCTGAGGCAAGCGTCAGGATGGTTCTGTCGAACTTGTGCGTTTCTTCGGCCTGCGCGTGGATGAGCTTGGCGCGCTCCTCGATGTAGACGTTGTACTCGTCGGGATGGCTTCGATTTTCTTCGCACATCACCTTACCCTTGTATAAATATAAACCGGCCTTAAGAGCGTGTCAATTCGGATTATCCGCATTATCGGCTAGATTCCTGTGGCTAAATTATTTTTTTTTTTGTGTTTAAACATTTAAATACTTTTCATACGTATTATCGGCACGCCGGATAAACAAAGCTTAAAACGCTTGCAGTTCCCCTTTTTTTCATGATGGAGGAGCCGAAAATCGTCATAAACGCCGAAATACTTACGGACGCGTATCTTACGAACAATCAGAACGAAAGGGACGACCAGCTACAAGAGTTTCTGTCCTGCAAATATCCGGCTATGAAGATGGAAAAGCCCTTGAACGCCTGGTTGTTCGGGCGGGCCGGAATGGGGAAAACTCTACTCGCGAAATTCGTTCTAAGGAAAATCAAGCGCGGATACTTTGGGTTATAAGAATATACTTTTTCGCTTTGCACGACTAACGCTTCTATTGAGCGTGGAATCGAAACCGCCCTTCATGTGAAGAAGATAATCCCGACTGCCGATCGATGTCAAGAACGCTGGAAAGAAGCGCTTCGGCGTATTGGCGCGGTCGTCGAACGATCATTTCCAAATGATTTTTTGAACGGTTAATTCCCTATACCCGTTCTCCTTCTCTTTGTAGCCATAGAAAAGTCCCTTTTTGATCATGGCATATTTTGAGCCATATTGAAGCCCCAACCAAAAAAAGCCCAGGCTCTTTCGACCGATAAAAACACCGTCTGAGTTAAAAATGTCCCAGACATATTCTCCCGATCGATCACCCGATTCATACGTCATAACAAAGAGCCTGCCCTCATCATCGACAAAGAGAGAACAAATGGGAGGCATAGGATCGGGAAAATAGCGGGCGACTCTCGGCTGGTTATAATTCGGCCCGAGAATGGATTTCCTAATCGCCGGCGTGGGCGCGACGGGATGATACTCCTTGCGAATCTTGCGGCGAAGATTCCCCTCCAAATCGTAATCGAGGATCTCGTAGCCGCGTTCTTGGTTGGCGATATAAATATGGCCCGAGGATACTCTCCACAGGAAATAAGGGAGGCGCTTTTCATTGCCTCCGTCGGCCGGCCAATGAAAATGATCTAATTCCTTAATTTCAGCGAAATTGGATTCGCAGAGGCGGAGGGCGTATGGGTAAGAACCGTATTTGGATGTCCTGGCTTCGTATCGAGGTTTTTGGACCAAAAGGCGTCCGTTGTCGAGGGGGTAGATATAGGAAATTGAGAATCTGGGGCGAAACTCTCGGAGGGCATTTCCGTTTCGGTCGAAAACGATATATTTGCTCATCAGATCCGTCAAGGCGATCCGGCCATCGTCGAACACCCGGTCGAGGAACGGCCATTCGATTTCCCCCGGGCCTTGCCCTTTTCGTCCGAAGGAGTTCAAAAGCCGGCCTTGAGAATCGAAACGGTAAATGAAATTTTTTAGATTTTTGAAACCGACGATGAAAATGTTCCCTTGTCCGTCGACGTCGAACTCTCCGGCCGAACCCATGCCCGCCTTGGCCAAATCCTCGTTCTCGGTGTCGATCGTCAAAACCGTTTGGAGATCGAACGTCGAAAGCTGTTTTTTCAAATCGTACGGTTCGATGTGATTGAGAACGACTTCCACGCCGCTTTCGCGGATCCGGTCGATTTTTTCCGCCGTCTTACAAAAGGTAAACAAAGTGGAAAGAGTGAGGACGACAAGGGAAATCTTTTTCAAGGCATCCTCCGGTTTTATTTTTCCATTCAATAATACGATTCGCCGAACGGAAACGTTTATAGAGAAATAGGGATTGAGCCGGCGAAACCGCCGCTCAGCCGAAGCGGCCGGT
>JAPKZH010000468.1 GCA_026393905.1 Candidatus Aminicenantota bacterium | reverse complement strand
ATTGCCGCTGCCATGCCCGGGACTTTCCATTCTTTCAAGGCCCGGGAAAAACAAGCGTCAAGGACATCGAGCCTGGCGGATTGCCGGGCAAGAGCCTGCCCGCCAACCAGCAGAAAGACCGTCAGCAGGAATGCAACTTTTCGCATAACCACCGCCTCCTTTGCGATGAAATGAAATCCGATCCGGGTTGTGCCGGTGCACCGCGACGATTGTCTGGGTCCCTTGCTTCGACTGAGTATAATCGGAATCGTGGTCCGATCTGAACAGCTTCTTCAGAGGGCAAGAAGAATAGGATTTTCTTTTTTTCTGGCGAAGCATTTCCCGTCCCATTAAGCTCGTAATCGATACCGCCCATCGCGAAAAAATGATAATCCGGGCCGCGGATCGATGTCAAGAACGATAAGCCGGCCGTGACGCATGTCATCCGACCGGGTTAATGTTTCAGACGACCGCGAAATCCCTCAAAAAATGATAGACATCCTTAGACTCTCCAACTCGTGCGTCCTCAGAAATACTCGGCCGGCCCCTCGGCCGCCATGAGCGCGACCTGGGAAAAGACTCGAGATGGCGGCGGCTTTTCCGCTATGAACCGCAACTTCAGGTGGTCGATGATCCGATCCACGACGGCAGACTCCGCGATGAAGGCGACGACCTTCATCGAGCCGCCGCACTTGGGACAGATCATGGGGTCGACTTCGTAGACCTTCCGGATCATCTCTGCCCAGCCTTTTGAGGGAACGGGCTTGAGATCTTCCTCGGCCATCCGCAGAACAAAAGGAGAGGCACTCGCCTTCCGGACTTTTCCCCGATGAGCATTGGCATAGAGGCCGTAATATCGAATGGTGACCTGGCCTTTGTCCGGGATGTGGGAAGTCACTCGGGCAATGAACTCCAGATAATCCATCGTCTCCTGCTCGGCACGGTCTGGGCCGTAGCGGTAGCTGACCTTGGCCTCTGGCTCCAGGAACGACAGCCTCTCCAGAGAGAGAACCGGTCGGATCATGTATTTGCCTATCCGCTCGGCCTCCGGCTTCGTCTTGGCTCTCACCCGACTGTGGACGTTGAAGCCCGTGTGACGCCAGGAGAGAATCCGCTCTGACCACTCCGGACTGAGAAGCTCCCGGCCGACGAGAAACGCCAGGACCTGGCGGGTGAAGACGTCGGCGAGTCGAGAGTCATCGATCCGAGGAATCTTATGGAAGGCGCCCCCATCGTCCACTCCGCCCTCCGTCACCAGGAGATGGAGGTGGGGGTGGAGATTGATGCGGTCCCCGAATGTCTGAATGACGGCGATAATCCCAGGCTCGACGGCCGTTCCGGCCATGGCCTGAAAATAAAGAAGAATCGCTCGGACGGCACAGCGGCAAAGATCCCCCAGGAGCTTGCGCTTGAACTTGAAAAACAGCCGGAGCATCTTCGGGATCGTGAAGACGACCTGGCGGTGCGGAACGTCGAGGAGGAGCGTCTCCCGCATCCACTCGCCCCACTCCTCCAGCCGCTTGGCGTGGCAGGACGGACAGAAAGCCCGTGTCTTGCAGGAGAAGGTCAGGAGATGTTCCGTCCGGCAGCGCGGACACCGAATCCTGGCAAACCCGCAGCGGGGATTGCCGCAGTCGAGGTACTTTTCGACGACCTCTTTGACGACCGGACGGAAAAAGCCATATTCGCGCTCAAAACGCTCCTCATATTCCGCCAGGAAGCGCTCGAAATGATGG
>JAPKZH010000304.1 GCA_026393905.1 Candidatus Aminicenantota bacterium | reverse complement strand
AGATCGGAGAGGTCCTGAAGACTCTCAATCAAAAAGAAAGTCTGACCGTACTGCTCGTCACCCACAACCCCACGCTGGCGAAAATCGCCGACCGGACGGTCTCACTCCGGGACGGCCGGATTACCGTCTGACCATTCGGGGTCCCTTTCGGGGTCAAAGCTACTTTTTACGCACAATTTTCCCGAGAAGATTGCGTAAAAAGTAGCTTTGACCCCGGTTTATAACGAGTAGGTTTGACCCCGGACTTTAAAATTTGGATTTTAGCGAAAGGCCCAGATTTCGGCCTGCCGCCGGAAACCCGAAGCGTTCCTGATAGGAAACGTCGAAGAGATTCCTGACGAAGACGCCCGCCGCAAGCCACGCCGTTAGAGGATATCTCCCTTCGAAGTCGAACCTCACATAAGCGGCCTGCGTCCGGAGCCGCAAGTCGGTGTTGTAAAGGATGTTATTGTTGTAGATGACCTTCTGGCTTGAGACCATCTGGGCGAAGAGCGCGGCCGAAAGGCCCTTTCCCGCCCGGTATTGCAGCCCGAAGTTCGCCTTGTGGGCCGGAAGTCCGGGGATCTCACTGAAACCCCGGTCCTCGGCATCGACGAACAGGCTGACGAAGGGGTCGCCCTGAGTTCGGCTCATCTGGTACGAATAATTGGCGAAGGCCGACCAGCCCTTTCCGAACGTCTGGCTTACCTCGAACTCCAACCCATAGAGATCGGCCCGGTCGATGTTGTAGGCTACGAAATTGATCAGGTCGAACTGGATGAAGTGCGAAATCCGGTAATAATACGGCGCTATCTCAATTTTCGTCCCGGTCGGCAGGACGGAGCGCCAGCCGGCCTGGAGCATCAAGCCGTCTTCCTCGTGAAAAAGCAGGTCGCTCGTGTCGACGCCGGAGTCATAATCATAATGCCAGAAATGCTCGGGCGCGGTGGGCATGCGCAGGGCGCGGGCCACGCTCACATAGACCATAGCCTCGGCCGCATATTCATAAGCAAGCTTCAGCGACGGCGCCCATCCCTTGCGCCGAAGATCGGGGATGCCCTCGATCTTGCCCTGGGGCCCGGCGACGCCATGATAGGCGAGATAGCGGACCCCGGGAAGCACGGACAACCGGTCCCGAAAAAGCCGGATCTCGTCCATGATGTAGAACTCCAGGTTTTTGGTGGAGACATAGGACCCGTTGCGGAACGGCGCCCGGGAATCGTCCTGAAGGTTCTCATCGCCGTCATCCTTGAGATGACCGAAATCCAGGCCGAGGGCCACGGTCTGGCCGGACCAGAAGTGCTTATAGGATGCCGAAAACCCCAGCGACCGGTCATCGAAGAACTTTTTATGAAAAACCTTATTGGCCGCCGCCTTGGTATTGTAGGCCTCCCGGTCGCCGTGGTTCTGCCAGTAACGAAGGTCCAACAGGCCCCATTCGCCGAAGGCTTGTTCGTAATTTGTATCAAAGGTCCATCTCTTCTTTTTCCACCAGCTTCCGGGCTCGGCGGTGGCACCCATGGCCCCGTACATGATTTCGCCGTCGGAAGCGGGAAAGCCCGCATCCAGCGCCGTTCCATAGGCCGGATCGCCGAATGTTTTTGAAACCCGGTTGGCGACCGCGAATTCCTTTTTAATCGCCGAGTAGCCGACATCGGCCATAAGCCGGCCCTTGAAAGAAAAATCATAGCCGAGATGGAGATCGAAGCTGCCGAGGCTCATCGTCCCGTTCCTCAAGTATCCGTCGCTCCGCGTGGCCCCCGCGGCCAGGGAGTATTCAAAGGCGCCCGGCTTATAGCCGTGGAACAGGTTGAATGTCGCCGTGCCGAAGCTGGCGGCCGCGGCCTGGAACTCCGTGCTCGGGGATTCGGTCCGCAGCCGTTTGGGGACAAGATTGATGACGCCGCCGAGGACGTTCCCGTACCGGGGATCTCCCACACCCTTCACGACCTCCACCCGGTCTGCGGCGGCGAGCGGGATCATCGTCCAGTCAATGAAATAGCCGCCGGCCACGCCCGAAGAGTTGAGCGGCCGGCCGTCTTTCAGGACTTTGATCCGGCGCGACCCCATGCCCCGAATCTTGATCGAGTCATCGTCCGCGGCCGTCCCCACCTCCTGGATCCGCTGGACATCGACGCCCGGCAGCCGCTCCAGGGCCGTGTCGAGCGTCACCCCGATGGTCATGGGAAAAAGCTCTGTTTTGACGACAGTCATATTGGGGATTTCTTTGTCCCTGAGATATTCCACGACATCGATGAAGATGGGGTTGAGCTGGAAGAGCTTGGCCTTCTCGACCTTTTCCTTCTTGTCCTTTTTTTCTTTCTCGGTCTGCTAGTCTTTGGCTTTTTCCTGTTTGAGCGCGGCGGCCGGCCGCCCGAAAGCCAAACCGGCCGCGGCCAGGACGGCCGTCAAGAAAAGGCCGCAACGGGCAAGCTTGATCATGTTCGTCGATGCTTCCAATCAGTGAAATGGTAGCACCAATGACTGATCTTGTTCAAC
>JAPKZH010000069.1 GCA_026393905.1 Candidatus Aminicenantota bacterium | reverse complement strand
AACGGCGTGAAAAACCCGGATTGGGAGCGAGGCAGTCCCCGGATCGTTTCTCATTCCATTTTATGCCTTGATGAGCGAAGCGACGGTCCTGACCAGCACGGTTTCCAGAAGGTCGACCTTGTAGCCGTTCTCCTCGAGCGGTTTAGCGTCGGCCAGAGCGGCCTTCGCAGCCTGCCGGATGAGCGTGTCCGACGCTCTTCTCCCCTTGATCAAATCTTCGGCTTTCCGGAGCCTCCAGGGCATGGGCGCGACGCCGCCGCAGACAATCCGGATGTCCTCGATCGTACCGCCGGAGATCGTCCCCTTGGCCGCAACCGAGACAACCGCGAAATCCCAGGCGCCCCGCTCGGTGAATTTCATATAGACGCTCTTGTCGCCCCTTTTCGCGGGCGGGATGCAGACCTCTTTCAGGACTTCCTGCCCGCTCAAAATATTTTCCTTCCGGACATTCACGAGCGGCGGGGTATAAAACTCGGCCAAGGGAACGGTCCTCTCTCCCTGAGGCGAAGCGATCACGGCTTTCGCTTCAAGGGCTATTAAGGCCGGGGCTAGGTCCGAAGGATAGACGGCATAGCAGATCCCTCCGCCCAGTATGGCATGGTATTTGTTCCGCCCTTTCTCCGCGTAGCACTTGGTGCCGCCTTTTTTGGTGCAAAGGACCTGGCCGTCGCGGTAATACCAGCAGCGCGGCCTCTGGCAGAGATTCCCGCCTACCGTTCCCATGTTCCGAAGCTGGGGCGAGGCGACGACCCTGGCGGCCTCGTGAAGTACGCGATAATCCTGCAGGACGATCGGGTTTTCGGCCAGCTCGGCCACGGTCGTGAGCGCTCCGATCGCGACGCCATCCCTTTCCTTTTTTATATAAGAAAGGTTGGGGATCGCTTTCAGGTCGACGACCACATCCGGCTCGATGATGCCTTCCTTGATTTCCGCCAGAAGATCCGTGCCGCCGGCCAGCAAGAACGCTTTCTTATTTACTTTGGCCAGAAAGGAGGTCACTTGTTCGATCGATGCGGGCTTGGCATATTGAAAACTGCTCATGACTTGGCCTCCTTTCTTTTGAGCGCCTGGAGGACTTTGGCGGGCGTCATCGGGATTTCTCTCGGATGAACTCCAATCGCGTTGAACACGGCGTTAGCGATAGCGGCCGAAGCGGGAATTCGCGGCGGCTCGCCCAGCCCCTTGGCGCCCAGGTTGTTCAGCCGGTCATCGATGACATCGACGAACACCGGCACCATCTCCGGGATATCCATCGACGTGGCCACTTTGTAATCGTGGAAGTTGGGATTGATCATGGTCCCGGTCTCGTGGTCCATGATCTTTTCCTCGAAGAGGGCCGCGCTCATCCCCTGGGTGATGGCACCGATGACCTGGCTCTCGGCCGTCAGACTGTTGATGACTCTGCCGATGTCATGGGCAGCCACTACCTTTTTCACCTTGATCTTTCCGGTCTCCGTATCCACTTCAACCTCGGCGAAATGGGCGCCGAAGGAGTTGAAGGCGAAGGTGGCTGGAAAGCTCGAGCGTTCGCCATGAAAAACCGCCGGCCGGCGCAGGTCCTTCACGACTTCATTGAAGTCGAGCCCTTTGGCCGGATCGCTCTTGACGACAAATCTTCTGTTCTCCAGGACGATCTCGGCCGGAGGAGCGTTGAGCTTCTTGGAAGCCATCTGCTTGAGGTATTCCACCGCTTTGAGCGCCGCATCCCGGACCGCCGGCGCCACGGATGGCGTTGTCTGACTCCCGCCCGAGTTCGGAGCCCATGGATAGTCGCTGTTGCCGATTTTGACCGTGATGTCCTTCGGCTCCAGGGTCAATGTGTCGGCTGCGACGAGGGCGATGTGCGTCCGCGTCCCGCAGCCGATGTCCTGGGTCCCGCATTCGACATCGACGCTGCCGTCCCGATAGATCTTCAAATCGGCCAGCGTTCCGGGCACCCCGGACCCCCACCAGATCTGGCTGGCCATCCCGATTCCGCGCTTGATCTTTCCGGCGCCTCCGCCCGGCTTTTTATTCCTCGAGGCCCAGCCGATTTTTTCCGCGCCCTGCTTATAGCATTTTTCCAGTCCCTTGGTCGAATAGGGAATCCCGGTGTCGCCCGCATTCTTGATCGAATAGTTTTTCATCCGGAGTTCCAGCGGGTCCATATTGAGCTTGGCGGCCAGCTCCTCCAAGAAGCCTTCCAGGGCCGGGCACTTGTAAACATCGATGACCGGCTCTGCGCATCCGTCGCCCCGTCCTGTTCCGCCGCTGTTGTAGTTTTTCATGGACAGGGCGGTCAGCGTCCCGTCCTTCTTGACCCCGCCCTTGATGGTGATCCTGGATGAGGGGCGGTAGCCGACGCAATAGGAATTTTCTCTGCGGGTCAGGACGATCTTGACCGGCCTTCCTGCTTCGAGGGCCAGCCTAGCCGCGGCCACCGTGAAATCCTGCACGCCCAGCTTGCTGCCGAAGCCGCCACCCATGTAGGTTTTGATGACCTTGACCCGGCTGGCGGGCATGTTCAAGGCTCGGGCCAGGCCGTCCCTGACGCCGATTACGGCCTGGGTCGAGTCCCAAACCGTCAGGTTCTCTCCGTCCCACTTGGCGATGCTGGAATGGGTTTCCGCCGTCTGGTGAACTTCCCAATTTGTCACATAGGTCTGCTCGAAAACGAGGTCCGCCTCCTTAAAGCCCTTCTCGACATCGCCCCGGTTGAACTTATTCAATTCCTGAACATTTCCTGTATCTTGCACCTGGGGCGCTCCCTGAGCCATGGCTTTATCCACGCTGACGACATGGGGGAGCACTTTGTATTCCGCCTTGACAAGCTTCAGGGCTTCTTCGGCCGTCTGCTCATCGACGGCCGCCACCGCCGCCACCTGCTCGCCGGCCCATTTGACCCGGCCTTCCTTGAGCTTTATCGCGGCCTTGACGCCGGGATAATTCAGGGCGGGAGTCAGGTCGATGGAGACAACGTCGGCGCAGGCATGCGGCGAGCGGAGCACTTTCCCGTACAGCATGCCTTCAAAAGACAGGTCATGGGTATAGCGCGCGGCGCCCGTGACGATCTTTTTCCCGTCGACCCGCGGCGTGGCCTTTCCGATATATTTAAAGCCTTCCGCCG
>JAPKZH010000278.1 GCA_026393905.1 Candidatus Aminicenantota bacterium | reverse complement strand
ACTGAAGGCGGGCTGGCACCATGATCGACGGACGAGACAAAGATGGCGTCGATGAGCCTGCCGACCTGGGACGATGGCAACTCTCCTTTAAGGATCAAGTAGATGGCCTGTGCGAAAGAAATTTTTCCCATCAGCTCGTCCGCGGGATATCCGCGCATGACGATCCTGTTGGGCTTGACATCGGTGATCGCCGTCTTCCATTTTTCTTCGCTCATGGCTATCTCCTCATCGGGGTCAAACCTACTCATTACGCATTCCGTAAAAATCTCCCCGAGAAAGTGCGTAACGAGTAGGTTTGACCCCATTCTACCATTCTATTTTAATAGTTCCTTGGCTTTTTTGGGGATGTCGAAGATCGAATCCACGACATGGGCACCGACGTCGCGCAGCCTTTTCACTTTCGTCTCATAGGATCCACGCGTTCCTTCGACGATCGCGCCGGCATGGGAAAAGCGGGTCCCAGACTTGGCCGCCTTGCCGCCGATGAAGGCGATGAGCGGCTTGGTAAAGCTATGGGCTTCGATCAGGTCCGCCACCCGCTCCTCCTGGGTCGTCCCGATCTCCCCAAACATGGCCACGACCTTGGTCTGTTCGTCCTGCTCAAAAAGCTCCATGATCTCAGGGTGCGAGAGCCCGACGATTGCATCGCCACCGACGTGGATGATTGAGCTCTGCCCCAGCCCCGCCTGCGTCAGATAATAGGAAATGGCGGAGGTCATGCCGCCGCTCCTGGAGCTAACGCCGATGGCGCCCGGCTTGAACCATTCCCGGGCCCGCTGGGCCCGGCCGCCGATCATTCCCAGGACGGCTTTCCCCGGTGAAAGGAGGCCGAGCGTGTTGGGTCCGACAAAACGGGCGCCCTTCGCTTTGGCGACACGGGCAATCTCCAGGACATCGTAGATCGGAACCCGGTCGGGGACGATGACCAGGAGCTTGACGCCGGCCGCCATAGCTTCCAGGGCCGCGTTTTTGACAAGGGCGGCCGGGATGAAGATCACGCTGATATCGATGGGGCCCTGCTTTTCCCAGCTTTCCTCGACCGAATCATAGACAGGAATCCCATAGACATCCTGGCCGCCGCGGCCCGGCGTCACGCCGGCGACGACGTTTGTCCCGTAATCCTTCATCAGCTGGGCCCGGGCCATGCCTTCGCGGCCGGTGATGCCCTGGATGATCACCCTTGATTTTTCATCGACCAGGATCGCCATAGTATTCTCTCATCGGTTATCGGGGTCAATCACCGGGGTCAAATCTACTTTTTACGCATTTGCGTAAAAAGTAGCTTTGACCCCATTCTTTAGTTGACCCCATTCTTTATTATCCTCTTAAGATTTTCTCCCGGTATTCTTTCAGGCCCGGGATCGGCAGATGAATGAAAATCGCTTTCTGCTCATGGTAAGTGCAAAAAATCTCGCAGGCCAGGCATTCCGTGCACTTGCCCTTCCTGGCGTCCTCGGCCGGGATCGCCAGCACGGGCTTCTCCGCTTCCAGCTTGAGGATCTTCGGGGCGCAGGCCCCGACGCAGCCTTTTGTCTGACAGGCCGCGCATTTCTGATGGTCGATCGAAAGCCGTCCTGTCAGCGTGTCAAAAGCATAGGCGTCCTTCGGAATTTTCGGATCCGCAATCGGCTGGACAATATGGAGGGCCCCATTGTTTTCGGCGATGAGCTCTTCCAGCCTTCCCGCGCAGAATTCCGGAGAATCGTCCCGGCCATAGCCCTCGACTCTCGCCGGCAGGTCCGTGAGATACGCGCCGAGGATGCGGATCGCCTCCTCTTCGAAATTCCCGCCCAAACGGATGACCGCCGGAATCCTGAGATTTTCTTCGCGGAAGGCCTTGACCATGCCCCGCGCCGAATGATACTGCTCTTGGCTGGCGACACCCGAGCCCGAAGCAAAATAGCCGCGGATCCCGGGTTGGGAGAGGATGATCTTGGCCGCCCGGTAAACCTTGCTGGCAGGGGGATTTCCGCTGGTGTCGCAGTAGTTGGCCAGTTTGAATCCCTTGTTGAGAACGGCATCCATGGACATCATCGAGCCGCCCCCGCCCGCGCCGTGGAACCCGATATATTTATCACCTTCCGGAATCCTCTCGGTCATCTGGAAGAAGTAAAATGTTCCGCGATAATCCTTTTCTTCAACCTTGTAGGCGATCTTCTCCAGCTCGGTCGGCGGCCGGTCGAATTCCCTGGCCACCTCGATCCCCAGCTCGGGATGGCGGAAGACGGCATAGTCGTCGATGACAAGATGGCAGTCCGCAGCATAGACGCTCTCCTCAGCGGTGAGCACGAGCGGGTTGATCTCGGCCGAGCGGGCATCGTAGGCCCGCGCCACTTTATAAAGCTTGGTCAAGAGATCAGCCAGTTGGAGCATCACGCTTCCCGAGAGCCCCGCTTTTCGGACCAGGTTGCGAGCCTCGAACTCGGCCACGCCGTCGCCGACATCGACGGCCAAACGGGAAATTTTTTCGGGGTTCTGACGGGCGATCTCCTCGATCCCCGTGCCTCCGACTGAGCTGAAAATCAGCAAGGGGCATTTCCGGGCGTCATCCATGACCAGGCCCGCGAAAAATTCGGATTTGATGTTGAGCCTTTCCTCGACGAGGATTCGGTCGACGACATAGTTTTTGACTTTCATCCCGAGCATCTGGCGCGCTTTGTCCTCGGCCTGTCCGGGATTGTCGGCGAACTGGATGCCGCCCATTCCCGCCCGGCCCGTCAGCCAGACCTGGATCTTGAGGACGACGGGCTTGCCGATCCTTTCGGCGATCGCCCGGGCTTCCTCAGGCGAAAATGCGACCGAACCCTCGGGAACGCGGACTCCGCCTTCCCTGAGGAGTTTTTTGCCCTGATACTCGTAAAGCCTAGCCACCGATATTTCCCTTGTCTGGGATTAGTTTTAAAGTATAACGAAAACAGGCTCTTATGCCAAGACCTCCCCTTGGAATCATCTTCAAACATGTAATTCCAAAGAGGTGTCGGTATCGCCCCTGAAGCCCCCATAGCGGAGGGGGGTCCCGGACACTCTTGGAGGAGGACCCTTTCACAGGGTCCCCCTCCAAGAGTGTCCGACGGGACTGGTTCCCCAGGGGGCTAGGGGGCGATTCCGGCACCAATAGAAATCCACATAAACAGAAACCCTCTCTTGCCTTTTTAGAGAATGGCACACAACACCGTTCTATGGTAATATCCGGACTCTTGAAAACCGTCGCGATTCAAGGAGCCAGGGAATGAACGACAGGACGACCCCCAGACAAAAATTTCCGGCCACCTTCTGGACGGCCAACACGATCGAGCTGATCGAGCGGGCCGCCTATTACTCGATGGCCTCGTTCATGGTCATCTATCTCAAAGAGACCCTCGGCATGCGTCCGACGACCGCCACCCTCCTCAACGCTTCCATCCTCTGGGGACTTATTTATTTTCTTCCCATTCTCTCCGGAACGCTGGCCGACAAATTCGGGTACAAGCAGTCGCTGACTCTGGCCTTCTTCATGATCTCGCTCGGCTATTTCGTCATGGGCAACATCCAGAGGTTCTGGCCCGGCCTCATCGGACAGAAGGCCGCCCAAGCTATCGACTACACCGTTCCCGCCATCCTAGGCATCGTCCTCATCGGCATCGGCGGATCGATCGTCAAGCCCTGCATCGCCGGCACCGTCCAAAAAACCGCCGGGACGCGGGCGACAGTGGGCTTCGGCATTTTTTATATGATCATCTACTTCGGCTAGATCACCGGCCGCGGCGTTTCCTATGTCGTCCGGACAAGCCTGGGAATTCCGGCCATCTTCACCTACGCCTCGTCGATCTTCGCCCTGATTGGCCTGGCCGTCGTCCTTTTTATTTATAAGGAGCCCGAATACGTAAGCGACGGCATCAAGGACGGACAGAAAGTCCAGAAAAAGACTCTTGGCCAGGCTATTCTGGGAATCTTCATCGTCCTGCAAAACATCCGCTTCGTCTTTTTCTTAATCTTCACTGCCATGTTCTGGTTTTCATATATCCAGCTCTACAACCTGGTGCCCCTCTTTTTGCGCTATATAGATCCCAACGCGCCCGTCGAGCTTTACCAGCTGGCCAACCCGGTCATGATCGTCTGTTTTCAGATACTCATCACCAAGATGGTCAAAAAATGGACGCCGGTCAAGTCCATCATCCTGGGCGCGGCCGTCGTGACGGTCGGAATGTTTTTGAATGTGCTGCCTCCCCTCCTTTTGGCCGACCCGGCTCATAAAGTCAGCCTTCTCGGCCTGGCCGTCCCCGCCGCCGGCCTGTTCCTGATCGTTTCCATCGCCTCGATGGCCACGGGTGAAATGATGGCCTCGCCTCGCATCTACGAATATCTGGGCGCCATTGCCCCGAAAGGCGAAGAGGGGCTGTATCTCGGCTATGCCAATCTGCCCATCGCCCTGGCCAGCATTGTCGGCGGCCCGATCGGAGGCTCGATGTTCGAAAAATATATCGCCACGCCGCAGAAGAACGGCCTCCCCGTCAATACGGTCCCCATGTGGCTCATCATCACCGGGATCGGGTTGGCGTCGATGATCGGCCTGGCGATCTACGACCGGCTTATGGGCAAGGCGTCGAAGAAATAGCGGCCAGATTTCACAAGTCCGTCGGGCGGCGTCCGGAAAAGAAGATCATGAGGATTTTTATCACGGGTGGAACGGGGTTCATAGGAAAGAATCTTGCCCGACGGTTGGCGGAGAAAGGGCATACCATTCTCATTCTGACTCGGTCCAAAAAAGGGCCGGAAGAGCCGGACTCCCGTATCACGTATATCCATGGAGAATCCACAAAACCCGGCCCCTGGCAGGAATTCATCAAGGATTGCGACATTATTATAAACCTAGCCGGAGCCACCATCTTCAGCAAGTGGAACAAAAAGCAGAAAAAGCTCATTCTCGAGAGCCGGGTCAAGACGACTCAAAACATCGTCCAAGCGCTCGCAGCCGGCGCTGACAGAAAAACGAGCCTGATCAGCGCATCCGCCATCGGCTATTACGGCTTCCATGAAGATGAAAAACTTGATGAGAGCGCCGGCCCGGGCGACGATTTCCTGGCCTCTGTCACCCAAGCTTGGGAGACCGAAGCCCAGAAAGCCCGTGAGAAAGGGACCCGGGTGGTCATCACCCGCTTCGGCATCGTGCTCGGAGAGAAGGGCGGAGCTTTGAGCATGATGGCTCCTTTCTTCAAGCTTTTCATCGGGGGCCCGCTGGGAAAAGGCCGGCAGTGGTTTTCCTGGATTCACATCCGGGACCTGGTCGAAATCGTTGCCTTTCTGATCGAACATCCGGAAATTTCCGGCCCCGTCAACGCCTGTTCCCCCCATTCCCTCAGGAACAAGGACCTGGCCAAAGCGCTGGGAAAAGCGCTCCGCCGGCCGTCGTTCCTTCGCGCCCCGGCCTTCATGGTGAGGCTTCTCTTGGGTGAATTCGGGAATGTCGTCCTCAAAGGCCAGCGAGTCCTCCCGCGCCGCCTGCTCCAGCTCGGATTCGTCTTCCAATTTCCCGAAATCCAGGGCGCTCTTAAAGACATATTGGGAAAATAGCCCTTCTCCGCCGCCAAAAAAAATCCCCCTCTCTCCTCCTTATTTTATAAGAAGGAAAAGAGGGGGATTTACTTATCGCTCCTCTTCAAATGCTCGGATTACTCGAGCCAGACCTTGACGATCTCGTTCTCTTCGTAGACCTCGATGAGGGCCATCGGGCCGAGCTTCTTCAATTCTGCGAAAAGCCCGCCGATGTCGATGTCCAAGTCCTGGCGGTTCATGCGGACATGCTTGTTTTCGGCGTACTTCACGAACACCTCGACCAGGGAGATCGGAAGCGTGATCCGGACCTTGTCCTTGTTCGTCTTGGCGTCGGTGACCAGAACCTTGAACCACTTCACTTCCTTGCCGGACTCGTAGACAGGGTTCTCCTTGACCGCCTTTTTCACGGCCTGGAAATCATTCTGAATTCCGGCCGCGGCCAAGCTTCCCGCCAACCCCGTCAACATAACGACAGCTAAAAACGATACGATCAGTTTTTTCAAGATAGTCCTCCTTGAATTTTATTCAATCCAAATTTTGATGATCTTGCCTTCTTTGGCAATATTGATCTCAATGAGAGTCCCTTTGGACGACTGGAGTTCTTTCAGGATCCGGTCGATGTCATAGCCTTCGGCGCGCATATTCTGGCGCTCTTTTTCGGGAACAGCGGACAGGAACAGGTCGGCCAAGGCCCAGGGGATACTGATGGTCACTTCAAGCTTTTTATTCCGATTGTCGTAGACTTGGAACCTGAGCATCCGGGCTTTATTTTCCGTCCGCTCTTCCAGGCCGGAAAACGTTTCCGGAGAGACCCTGAACAGAGCGATCCTGGCCCTATCCGTAAGTTCGGGGTCCCGCTCCTCCCGGATGATTTTTTTCAAGATCGGGATGCCTCTGGACGCTATGTCTTTTTCCTTGACAAAGCTCAGCTTGATGGCGGCGTAATACCGGACGACTTTGCGCGGACTTTCCAGCCTCTCTTCGATTTCCCCCAGATGGCTTTTGTCCCCTTTTTCGTAGAACTTGAAGGCGATCTCGATGACCGAGCCTTCGGCATCTTCCGCCAAATTCTTGTTCTTGTCTTTGAGCCGGAGATAATCCTTGTAAGCCGCCAGGGCTTCTCTGTCCTTTTCCCGCTCTTCCAGGCATTTGGCTTTATAGTAAAGGGCCTGGGGGAAGAACGCGCTCTGCGGGTATTTATCCAGAAACTCCTCCAGCTTGGCCTGGGCGGGCTCCCATTTCTCGTCGAAAATCAGAAGCTTGGCTTCTTGGAAAAGCTTTTCGTCCGCCGCCTGCTGGGCCCAGGCGCCGAGGCAGGCGGTGAGGAGAATCGCGATTCCCACATATATTCGAATTTTTTTCATCTCAGACCTCACTTTTTTCAATCTCTTTCTTCAGGAGTTTGATCTTCAACAGGAGTTGTTTCTGGTCGACCAGTTTCTGGATTTTCTCGATCTCATCGGCCGTGAGTTCTTCGCTGATCTGGGAAAGCTCCAGGAAGAGGAACTCGATCTGGTTGCAGATTTCCTTGGCTTTGGCCATCTGGAAGCGGTCGAGCTGCTGGTTGAGATAGCGTTTTTTAGAAAGCAGATCCTTGGCCTTCTGGGCCGGCTGATCTTTCTGGAGGAGCTGGGCTTTCCCCGGGGGAGACTGGATAAAATCGAGAATCAGATATTCGCTTCTCTCTAGGTAATCCAGGGTCTCGCGCTTGGCCATCTGGAATTCCACCCGATCGATGAATTCGTTGGACGCGTAATATTTCGCGCCTGGCGGAGTGCGCAACACGCCGGGCTTGAGAAAGACCAGGGTCAGAATGACGCCGAGGACGAGTCCGGCCGCGACGCCGGCATAGACCGGTCTCCAGCGCGGCTGGAAGACGGCTTTCCAGAAAGTCCGGGCCTTGGTTTCCGGCCGGGCGGCTTTCTCTTTATCGAACACGGCCTGGGTGATCCGGCCGGGCAGGGCGTCCCAATCGATGGTGGCCATGACTTTCCGGATATCGTCATGCAGCGAGTCGGCGCCATCGAGGATTTTTTTGATATTCTCGAATTCGTTTTTGCATTTTGGACACATGGCCAGATGCTCCTTGACGCTCAATGCGGAGTCCCCAGAGAGATCTCCGCTCAAATAGGCCGCCAGGCCGTTTTGAATGTTTCGGCAGTCGCTCATCCTTCGCACCCCAAATACGGGCCTATCAGCGCCCGCAAATTTTGAATGGCCTTGAAATGGAGGGATTTCACCGTCCCCAAAGAGATATTGAGGACCTGGGCGATTTCCTCGTTCTTCATTTGATTATAATGGCGCATGATGAAAATGGTCCGCTGCCGCTCGGCCAGCTTGTCCACGCACCGGGTCAAGATCTCCTTGAAGTCCGAGGCGGAATGGGCTTCCTCCGCCCGGGCGTCCGCGATGTTCAATTCCTCGACGGTTTTCCCGCTTTCGAGCTCCCGGCGCTTGCCGTAGTTCTTGCGGTAATAATCGATACACAGGTTCTTGGCGATTTGGAGAAGCCAGCCTTCGAAATTCCCGCCCTTTTCGAAGGTGTTGATTTTCTGGTAGAGCCTCAAAAACGTCTCCTGGACGAGGTCGAGGGCGTCCTCTTTGTTCCGGAAAAAGGAATAGGTCAGGACGAACACTTTTTTCTGGTACATCCTGGTCAGGGTCATGAACGCCTCCCGGTCTCCCTGCTTGATCTTTTGAACAAGACTCCAGGTGTCATCATGAAGATGTTCCTTTATCCTTTCCATGACGTCTTTATGCCATCGCCATTGCGAAGAGTTATTGCCTACTCCAGCCAGATCAGGATCCTATCCCGCCCCTCGTCGATCGAGACCAGCAGGCCCGGCCCCAGCCGGCCCAGATCCTTGATGGCCCGCCACTCGAGTTCATATCTGTCTTTCCATTTATCGGATTTGTGCTCGTGCTCGGCCGCCTTCATCCCCACTTTTATGCCGAAGTTGACCAGCCAGATGGGGACGGACACTTTGACGATCTGGCCCTCTGAATCCTCGTGGATCAGCAGGACGAGCTCGTGAGCCCTCCCCTTCCTGTTGGGATGGTCCCTCTCGAGCCGGTCGATCTGCCTGTAGGCCTTGTCAAAATAGGCCTCCGGGTCCCCGGCATGGCCGATCACCTGGACTTTGAAACAGGCGCATAAAAAAAGGGGCAGAACGGCCAAGCAGGCGATCTTGAAGGGTTTGCTTTTCGACCTCATGGGCAACCTCTCTCCATTGTCTTCACACAAGTAGCTACGAAAATTTTGTAAATAAGGTTTACCCCCCGAAGCTTTTATTTGGGGGCAATTCTTGCGGACAAAGGTGCAGAAAACTCCCTTGTCGGCAATCCTCTCCTCGAAAGGGGGATTTGGGGGAAATTCTTTATGAAAAAGTCTATTTAAAACTTACGGAAATCTCTTCTTTCTCCTCCCTCTCTCCGCTCTCTCGGTCTCTCGGTCCGGGGCCGGGCTTCATTCACGATCACCTTCCGGCCTTCGAGATCGGTCCCATTCAGCCCGTTCCTGGCCTCTTGCGCAGATTCGGGAGTCGCCATCTCAACAAAGCCAAAACCTCTTCCCTGAAGGATGTTCACAGAGGTAACCTCGCCGTACTGACCAAAAACTTCCTTGAGCTTCTCTTCGGTCGTCTTGTAATTGAGGTTACCGACATAAAGTTTGGTAGACATAAAAAAAACCTCCTTGACCTCTCATCACCGTCAATCCTCCCTGTCTAAGAGAATCGAGTCCGTCCGATAATAAGAGCCGTTCCAATTTTTCCATATTCAAAAAGGAAAATCAAGTCGAAAATTTGGAAATTGAGGCGCCTCCAAGGCGCGGCCAGGGCGACCCATTTTCCCCTCGTTTCCTTGCAGCCCTTTTTCTGTTATATTTTGATAAGAAATCCGACTCTGAGTCCTGGCAAGGAGTAACTCATGAAGAAAGGTAAATATATCCTGGCCCTTTTTCTCATCTTTTTTGTCCTGATCATCGCCACGATTGCCTCCTTCTTCTATTATGAGATCGGACGGCCGCCGGCCATTCCGGCCCTGTCCTACCTCGAAATCAAGCTGGAAGGCCCTCTCCAAGAATATCCCGAAACTAATTTCTGGGCGTCCCTCGTCCTGGGCGCCCGGCCGCTGGCGGTTTACGACATCTGGATGTGCTTGAGAAAAGCCAAGGTCGATGACCGCATCGCCGGTGTCCTGCTGCGGCTGGGAGTCCTCGACTGCGACTGGGCGAAATGCAGCGAGATCCGCGACTCGGTTCTCGACTTCAGGAAGTCCGGGAAAAAGATCTACGCTTACATCGAAGAGGCCCCCGAGTTCGACAAGGAATACTATGTGGCCACGGCCTGCAACAAGATCATTCTTCATCCGCTCGGATGGCTTGGGATCAGCGGCATCGGAGGCTACGTGCCTTTCTTCAAGAAAGCCCTTGATCGACTGGGCATCGAGGCCGAGTTCGAGCATGTCGAGGAATTCAAGACCGCTTACAACATGTTCACGGAAAAAGGATTTACCGAAGCCCACAAGATCATGACGGAGGCCATCTATCGCGATCACTTCGAGCATTATGTCCGGGCCGTCGCCGAAGCCCGGAAAAAGAGCGAGACCGAAGTCCGCGGCTTGATCGACGAGGCCTTTTTCCAGGGCAAACGGGCTCTCGAATCCGGGCTCGTGGATGACCTTCTTTTTGACGACCAGGTGAGAGGTCTTTTTCGGAAAGAGGGAAGGCCCTCCAAACGGACGACGCTGGCCGAATATGTCCGGATCGACCCGGTCTCGGTCGGGCTGAACACGGGAAGAAGGATCGCCTTGATTTACGGCACGGGCCCGATTCACGGCGGCGAAAGCCTTTATCAGAGCATGGGCTCGGAAACGATCGCCCGGTGGATCCGGGCAGCCCGGGAGGATAAATCCATTGCGGCCATCGTCTTCCGGGTGGACAGCCCCGGCGGAGCCGCCGTCGCCTCGGATACCATCTGGCGGGAAGTGGCTCTCGCCAAAAAGGAAAAACCGTTCGTCGTGTCCATGTCGGATATGGCGGGATCGGGCGGATACTGGGTCTCGATGGCCGCCCACAAGATCGTCGCCCAGCCCCAGACGCTCACGGGCTCGATCGGAGTGTTGACGGGAAAATTCAACCTGTCACGTCTTTACGAAAAGCTGGGTGTCACCGCCGAAAAGATCAGCTTCGGCAAACGGTCGGATATCTACTCGACGTTCCGGGGGCTGACCGCCGAAGAACGGCAGCTGTTCAAAAAACAGATCCTGTGGATCTATGACCAGTTCTTGATCAAGGCGGCCGAAGGGCGGAACATGACCAAAGAGGAGATCGACAAGATCGGGAAAGGCCGGGTATGGACGGGAAGCCAGGCTAAGCAGCTCAAGCTGGTGGACGAGATAGGCGGTCTGGCCAAGGCCATCGAGATCGCCAAGGGACTGGCCGGGGTCGACAAGACCGAGGAGGTCCGCTTGGTCATCTGGCCGAAAAAGACGTCCTTCCTGGGCGCCTTCTTCGGTCAGAGAGAAACCCCCTTGGGAATCCGTCTGCCATCGGGACTGGAAAAAGCCCTGGCCGCGGCGGGCCGGCTGGATCAGGAAAAAATCTGGGCCTTGATGCCCTTGATCGTGAACTTTTAACGGGACAGGCTACTTCTTTTTTTTGATGAGCACTTTCTCATCCGGCGTGACCATCCACAGTTGGCCGCGGGCGGCCCGCTCGACGGCCTTCGGGTTTTTTTCAAGGTCGGCGATCTCCCGCTCCAGGCGGCTCTTTTCCTGCTTGAGCTGCTCGATCTCCTTTTCCAAGGCGGCGTAATTCTTGCGGGCCCGGGAGATCTCGATCAGTCCCTTCTTGCCGAAGAGCGACGTGATGAACAGGACGACAAGAAGAAAGGCCAGCCCGCCGATCAAGACTTTTTTCTTCCACGAGCCGGCGTTTTTCTCTTTCACCCAAGTTTCTCCAGGCCCGATTTCACAAGATTCCGGAGTTCCGTCTTGGAGCCCGACTCCGCATAGCAGCGGATGATAGGCTCGGTGCCCGACAGCCGGAGCAGAAGCCAGTCATCGTCGGAAAAATCGAGCTTCATGCCGTCGATGGTCTCGACGTTGAGGACGCGCCGGCCGCCGAGCTGCGCGGGCGGATTCTTGAACAATTTTCTGAGCTTCTTCTCCCGCTCCGGCGTCAGCGGCAGGCTCTTCTGGATGCCGATCCGCTCGCCGTATTCCTTGAAGAGGTCCTGGAGCAGTGCGGACAGGCTCTTCCCGGACGCCGCCACCATTTCCGTCACAAGCAGGCCGGCAAAAATTCCGTCCTTTTCGGGGAGGTGATCCTTGATGGCCATGGAGGCGCTCTCTTCGCCGCCGAAGATGATCTGGTTTCTCAAGAACAGGTCGGCCAGGAACTTAAACCCGACGGGTGTCTTGTAAAGCGGCAGGTCATACTTGCGGGCGATGCGGTCCAAGAAATGGGTCGTCGCCACGGACCGGGCCACACCGCCCCGCCAGCCCTTGTGGACAACGACATAATGCAGCAGCAGCGAGAGGATGAGGTTCTGGATGATGAAGTTGCCTTCGTGGTCGACGATCCCGAAGCGGTCGCCGTCGGCATCCGTGGCCAGGCCCAGATCGCACTTTTTTTCGCGGACCAGCCGTCCCAGATCTCCCAGGTTCTCCTCCGTACAGGACGGCGCGATGCCCCCGAAGTAAGGATCGATATAGCCGTGGATTTCCTCGACCGGGACCTGGTTCTCTTCGAGGATTTCATCCAAATATTCACGGCTCGTCCCATAGAGCAGGTCCACGCCGACCCTCACGCCCGACCGGCGGATCAAGTCGAAATCGATCTTGTCCTGGAGGAAGGCCAGGTAATCGTTCTGCAGGTCGATCTTTTCAATGTATTCCGTTTGCGCGTAGCGGGGCAAAAATGAAAAATCCTTCTCCAGCAGCTTGATTTCCGCCTCGATCGTATCCGTCTCGGAGGGAAGCGCCGGCGCGCCGGAATCCGTGTTGTATTTCAGGCCGTTATATTCGGGCGGGTTGAAGGAGGCCGTGAAATTGATGCCGCCTTGAGCCTTTCGCTTGATGATCTGGAAGGCCTGGGCTTGGGACGGAGCATCCCGTTCGGCCAAGTAGACATGGATCTTGTTGTGGGAAAGGACCTTGGCCGCCTCGGACGCATAGCGTTCGGAAAGAAAGCGGGTGTCGTAATTGACGATGACGGAGACGTCTCGGCCGGGAAACTTCTGTTTCAAAAAATTGGCGATGGCCTGGACGACGATGCGGACGTTTTGGAAGGTGAAGGCCTCACCCATGACCGCCCGCCAGCCGGATGTTCCAAATCGGATCATTTTTTCAAAAATTAGCACAACTGCCGCGGAAAAGCAACCCGGCTCGCGGCCGACTCGGACTGATTGGGTCAAAGCGAGAGCTTTGGAAAGGGATGCGGCGACCATGAGGGATTTAGCCTAAAAATTTCGGCTTTTGAGGGAAGCCTCTCTTGAGGCCGGCGAGAATGTTTGAGCAAGGATAATAAAATGATAAACGTCGTGATGTGGACAAGGACATCCTTCTTTAAGCGGCTTTCAAATACGCGAGAAACGCAGCCGCCGAAAAAGCCGAAATTTTTATGGCGTGAAAAATCCCGTTCGGGAGCAAATCCCTTTCCAAAGCGCGAAAACTATTTCTTTCTCTTTTTTCCCTCGCCGGTCATGGG
Organism: Candidatus Aminicenantota bacterium; assembly: GCA_026393905.1. Taxonomy (GTDB): domain Bacteria; phylum Acidobacteriota; class Aminicenantia; order Aminicenantales; family UBA4085; genus JAPKZH01. The sequence goes on along the minus strand of JAPKZH010000278.1, from coordinate 15,010 downwards.
CACGAAGCGGACGCTGGAGATGGCCCTGGTCCTGGCCTGGCCTTTGACCTTGGTCACGAGAGTCAAGACCTGAACCTCGTCCGTGTCACCCAGCGGCGCGACGAGCCGGCCGCCCTCTTTCAGTTGTTCGAAAAGCGGCGGCGGGACCCGCGAGGTCGCGCAGGTGACGATGATGGCATCGAAAGGCGCCTGCCCCTTCCAGCCGAAGAAGCCGTCGCCGCTTCTGACCTCGACCCGCTCATATTTTAGACGGCGCAAGGTCAGGGCGGCCTGCTTGGCCAAGGCCTCATGGATCTCGATGGTATAGACTCTGTCGGCCAGCTCGGCCAGGACCGCGGCCTGGTATCCCGAACCTGTCCCGACCTCGAGGACCTTCTCTTTGCCCTTGAGCTCCAGGCACTGGGTCATCAAAGCCACGATATAAGGCTGGGAGATCGTCTGGCCTTCTTCGATGGGCAGCGGATTATCTTCGTAGGCTTCGCCGCGGAAGCGCGGGTCGATAAAGAGGTGGCGGGGAACGCGTTCCATCGCTTCAAGCACTCGTCGATCCGTGATGTCCCTCGCCCGCAACTGCTCGTCGACCATGAGTTGCCGTTTTTTGGCAAACGCAGCTTCTTCATCTTGGTTCTGCTGAGGAAACATCATGCCGGAGGCAGACGAGAGAAACAGAAGAGTCAGGCCACCGCAAACTTTCCACCCTTTCATAATTATATTTTCGTTCATGTCTACGCCGAAATCAAGCGGAACTGACGAAAATTTGGGAACTGTTTAAGCGAGGCATATAATGGATCAAAAAGGCTGGTAAAGGGACGCAGCGATCATGAGGGATTTAGCCTAAAATTTTCGGCTTTTGTGGGAAGCTTCTCTTGAAGCCAGCGAGAATGTTTGAGCAAGGATAATAAAATGATAAGCGTCGTGATGTGGACAAGGACATCCTTTTAAAGCGACTTTCAGGCATGCGAGAATCGCAGCCGCCGAAAAAGGCAAAATTTTTATGGCGTGAAAAATCCCGTTAGGGAGCAAATCCCTTTGCCAGTCTTTTCATAAAAAAGCGGCTTGCGCCGGGCCGTCTCCCCCGAGAACCACCCCCCCTCTTTTGAGGTGATAGAAATTTACCCCTGGATTCATCGCGCTAGGGGATTGTCATGTCCTTTGAATGCCCGATAATGGAGCACGTCAACGTTAAGAGGCTGATGCCATTGCGTTTAGGCGATTTTTTCGAAAGTATCGTTTGACAAAGGAGGCCTTTTTTGTTAATGACTGAGGTTGGAACCGGGGCCAGAAGGAAAAAAAGTCCTTTAATGGAGAAAACGGCCATCTACCCCGGGTCCTTCGACCCGATCACCAACGGGCATGTCGATATCATCCTCCGCGGGGCCAAGCTTTTTCCGCGGATCCTAGTCGCCGTCCTCGAAAATCCCAAAAAGAAGCCTCTCTTCACGACTAAAGAGAGGATGGACATGATTCGGAAAATTTTCCAGAACAGGGCGAACATCGAAGTCAAGGCCTTTCAAGGGCTGCTGGTCGAATTCGCCAAAGCCAACGATGCCAAGATCGTGATCCGGGGTCTGCGGGCCATCTCCGATTTTGAATATGAATTCCAGATGGCCCTCATGAACCAGAAACTGAACCCGGCCATCGAGACGTTCTTCATGATGCCCAACGCCAAGTACACTTTTCTCAGCTCCAATCTTGTCAAGGAAGTTTTTTCGCTGGGCGGATGCATTCACGACCTCGTTCCGCCGGTCGTCGAGCACAAGCTCCGTGAGAAATTCGCCAAGAAATGAAAGTCATTTAATAATAATAATATGGTAGGAGAAACATGTTAGGCCTAAAGAGAGAAAAAGCCGTTGTCGGCCTCGATATCGGCTCCTACGCGATCAAGGCCCTCGAACTCGAGATCAAGAAGAAAGGCAAACAAAACGCCTACGAAGTCACCAAAGTCGGCTACGAACCCCTCCCCCACGATGCGATTGTCGAGGGCACAATCATCGACTCGGCGGCCGTTGTCGAGACCATCAAAGCACTGTTTGAGAAAAACAAAATCACCAACAAGGATGTCGTCATCTCCATCTCGGGGAACTCGGTGATCATCAAGAGGATCGCCCTGCCCGCCATGGAATCCGAGGAACTGGCGGAATCGATCATCTGGGAAGCCAAGCATAACATCCCCTACCCGTACGAAGAGACGAATGTGGACTATGCCATCCTCAAGCCGCCGCCCGGGACGGAGGGAAAGAACCTGGAGATCCTTCTCGTCGCCGTCAAAAAGGATAAGGTGGCGGCCTACAGCAACGTCATCCACCAGACGCGAAAGAATTTGGAGGCGATCGAAGTGGACGCCTTCGCCCTGCACAACGCGCTCGAGATCAACTACCCGGAAGACTTCCAGGACAAGACCGTGGCCCTGATCAACATCGGCGCCAACATCACCACGATCATCATCTGCGAGAAAGGCACGCCGCAGCTTTTCCGCGACCTGTCCATCGGCGGCTATTACTTCACCGAGAACCTGCGCAAAGACCTCAATGTCAGCTATGAAGAGGCAGAAAGCATGCTCAAGGGCGCTCCGCCGAAAAACGTCCAAGCCGTCGAGGTCGAAGCGGCCCTGGGCATGAACGTCAAGGGGCTGGTCGAGGAGGTGGAAAAAACCTTCACCTTCTTCGAAGCCGAGGATAAAAAGGAAAAGAAAATCGAGCAGATCTACCTTTGCGGGGGGCTGGCCAACCTCAAAAACATCGCCGGCACCTTCGAAGCCAAGTTCAAGACCAAGACGATCCTGTTCGACCCGTTCCGGAATGTGTATTACAACGAGAGAAAGCTGAACCCCCAGTACTACCAGGAGATGGCCACGTACTTCGGCGTGGTGACGGGACTCGCTACCCGGAAGAAAGAGAAGTAAGCCATGATTCGCATCAATTTATTCAAAGCCGAAAAAAAAGAATTCGAGGAAAAACCGATCGACCAGGAGCCTGAAGTCAAGGAGAAAAAGCGGGCTCCCTCCGGAAGCCTCATCCTCGTCCTGTTCGTCATCGTCCTGGCCGCCCTGGCCTACGTCCAGAGGCGTTCGCTCCTCGGCGAGCGGGACCAGTTGGATGCCGCCCAACAGGAACAAAAACGCCTGCAGACCGCGCTCCAACAGCTGGAGCTGGTCGAACAGCAAAAGCTGCTCCTGGAGCAAAAAATCGCCCTGATCCATCAGCTCAAACTCCAGCAGAGCATCCCCGTGAAGATCATGACCGAAATCAGCAGGAGCCTTCCGGATTGGGTCTGGCTGACGGAAGCGTCCTTTGAAAAACAGAAGGTCCATATCAAAGGCCGGGCGCTGTCCAACAACCTCATCGCCGATTACATGTCCAACCTGGAGAAAAGCGGGGTGTTCAGCGCCGTCAATATCATCAGTTCCACCCAGAAGACGACTCAGAACAGCCAATACATGGACTTCTCCCTGAACGCCAGCTATCTTCTCCCTCCAGAGCTCCAGCCGCCGGCAAAAACGACTGAACAAAACAAAAAGGGGAAAAGCCAATGAAGAACTGGGCTTGGTACGGCAATGTCATCATCGGGCTTGTCATTTTGGCCCTGGCCTACATGTTTTGGTTCAAGCCGCAGATGGCCGAGGTCAAAAGCCTGAAGACGGAACGGATAAAAATCGAAGCGTCCATCGAAAAACTGAGTGCCAAGAAGAAGGAGCTGGACAAGCTCCAAGGTGAAATCGAATTCCTGAACCAAGCGCTCCGGGAGCTTGAGAACATCATCCCCAAGAAGAGAGAGGAGAGCGAGATTCTGCGCAACGTCCAGCAGATGGCCGTCGACTCCGCTCTCGATGTCATCCAGTTCAAGCCGGAACGGGAGATCAGCAAGGAATTTCACTCGGAACGGCCGATCTCCATCGAAATCCGGGGCAGCTACCACAACCTGGGCACTCTTTTCGACCGCATCGTCCATTTCCCGCGCATCTTCAATATCGATGATTTCAGCATCAAGGCTCTCCGCGCCCAGACGGACTCCGCCACCATCTCCGCCAATTTCACGGCCAAGACCTACTTTTTCCTGGACGAGAGCCAGATTAAAAAGCCGGCCGCAGACAAAGCGAAAAAGGCGCCGGTAAGGAAAAAATGATGAGATACGCAAAAATCATGATAGGCGTTCTGGTCCTGGTTTGGCTGGGCCTTCCCCTCGCGACCGCCCAGGTGCCCAAGCAGGCCGCCGCGCAGCAGGTTGTCAAGCCCGACATCCAAAAAGAAGCACCGCCTCTCGCCACCTATGACCCGGCCGGCCGCCGGGATCCATTCAAGGACCTGCTTGGCGGAAAAGAAGTCAAGGAGAGAGTGGCCTCCGGCGGGTTGTCCGATGTCTCCATCGACGAGATCAACCTGACCGGGATTGTCAAGATGAAGGGAAAACTCGAGGCCATCATCAGCGTCACGGAGGGATTCCCGATCACGGTCAAAGAAGGCGACAGATTAGCCGACGGTTATGTCATGTCCGTCACGTCGACGCAGGTCGTCTTCCGCAAGACCAAAGACAGAGGCGTCCCTCTGGCCAAACCGAAAGATGTCATCAAAGAAATTAGTCCTGAGGAGCTTTAAACATGAAAAGGAAAAATTTTCATCTTGGACTTCCCTTTTTATGCCTCCTTCTCGTCCTGTTTGGGCTTGCCCAGCAAGATCCGACCCCGGTCATAAATACCATCTCCATCCAGCCGGACAAACTGGCCACCCGGATTGTCCTGGAATTCGACGCAGCGCTCCCTACCGTTAAATCGTCCTGGCCCCGGGAATTGCCGGCCACGCTGGTGTTCGACCTGGGAAAGGTCCAGGTGACGGGGGCTCCGACCCTCGCTCTCCCCCCCGACGACACGCCCGTCTTGACCGATCTCAAAGTCCAGAAGGCAGGCAGCAACGCGGCCCTTTGGCTCGGGCTCAAGGAGCGCGTCCCCTACCGGTATTATCTAGATCAGAAACGCCTGGTCATCGAGCTGAACAAAATCCAGCGGTCTATGCCGGACTATCTGATCGCCTCCGAAATCCAGCAGGAACTGAAGGCGACGGGCAGAAAGGCCCTTCCTATCACCAAAATTGACGTGTCGGAAACGAGCGATAAGCTGAATTTGACGGCCCGGCTGGGGCAGAAAGGCATCGCCAACATTTTCGCCTTGGCCGACCCCCTCCGCCTCGTCGTGGATATCTTTGACACCGTTTACTCGGAAGGCACGTTCTCCCGTTCCGTCGGAAAATTCGGCATCGAGAAAGTCAGGGCCGGACAATTCAAGGCCGCCGATCCTTATTCCATCACCCGGCTCGTCGTCGACCTCAAAGAGCCGAATGCCTACTCCGTGAATGCCGGTCCGAGCGACCTCGTCATCTCTTTCCCGAAAGAGGCGAGCGCTGTATCCGTGCCGTCCGAACCCACGGACAATCGGAACGGCAATTCGGCCGTCCCTGTCCCGAAGCTAGACATTCCGCCTCCTCCGGCGGCAGCCGAAGCGAAGCCTCAAGAAGAAAAGAAGGTTTCGGCCTCACCGAAGGTCGAGCCGACCAAGGCCATCGAAGAACCGGCGTCCCCGGCAAAATTCGCCTCCGTGAGCACGCCGCCCGCCGCCCCCCCGGCCAATCCTCCTGCTCCGCAGAAAAAAGAGGAAAAGCCGGCCGAGAAACAGCCTGCTCAGAATCCGGCGGACGACCAGGCCAGCCAATTCAAGCCGAAGACGATCCACAGCGTGGAACAGAAATTCTCGGGCGAACTCCTCAGCCCGAAATTCAAAGATGCCGACCTCAGGGATGTCATCCTCTGGCTCGGCGAACGGGTCGGCCTGAACGTTACGTTTGACTCCGAAGTCAAAGGGACCGTGACCTGCAGCTTCGAGGACGTCCCCTGGGACCAATTCCTCGATATCATCCTGAAAGACAACAAGATGGGCAAAGCTCTGGAAGGCAACGTCCTCCGGATCGCTCCGATCAGAGTCTTGGCCCAGGAAGCCGACGATCAGCTCAAGATCCAGGAGAGCAAGGAACAGGCCGGACCGGTCTCGACCAAGACCGTTACCTTGTCTTATGCAAAGGCCAGGGATGTCTACGACCTGTTGAAAACGAAAAAGTCCGGCCGCGGCGAAATCGTCATCGATGAGCGGACAAACACATTGATCATTTCGGACGTCAAGGAAAAGCTCGACATCATCGAAAAGCTGATCACGGTGCTGGATACGCCGACGCCCCAGGTCTCCATCGAAGCGCGCATCGTCGAAGCCACCAGCACATTTGCCCGCAACCTGGGCATCCAATGGGGATACCGGGGAATCGCGGACCCTTTCTACGGCAACCAGACGTCCCTCTCCTTCCCGAATAAGATGCTCGCCGACGGCTCGATGATCCCCCAGGGCATCGTCACCAAGGGAATCGGCGGGCCGCTGGGCGGATACGCCGTCAACCTTCCGGCTCCGGCCTTCACTTCAGCCGTAGGGTTCTCCTTCGCCAACGTTTTGGATACGCTCCGGCTGGATGTCGCGCTCACCGCTCTCGAAACCCAAGGCCAAGGCCAGATCATCTCCTGCCCCAAGGTCACCACCCAGAACAACATGCAGGCGGAAATTATCCAGGGCCGGCAGATCCCCGTCCAGACCCAGGCGAACTTCACCGTCACAACCCGGTATTTCAATGCCGCCCTTGAGCTCCGGGCGACTCCTCAAATCACCGCTGATGGCACGATCATCATGACCATCGATATTCAGAATAACGCCGCCGACTTCGCCAACCTCGTCAACGGCATCCCTCCGATCACGACCCAGAGCGCCAAAACAACGGTCATGGTCCCGGACGGCGGGACGACGGTCATCGGAGGCATCTTCCGGATCGAGGATTCCACGACGCGGGATAGAGTTCCTTTCTTGCATCAAATACCGATTCTGGGAAGTCTGTTCAAGTCCTTCTCCCGGACCAAACAGAACCGTGAGTTGCTCATCTTCATCACTCCCAGAATCATCAAATAGGAGGAAAGACCGATGAAAACATTATGGACGAAAAAGCATATCTTGATGGGCCTCGCCCTGCTCGCCGCCTCCATCTTCCTCCCGGCCTGTAACCCCCTGGAGAACGACTCCCGGTCGAACAGCATTCTGGTCGTGGAAAACATCACGGGCAAGGACATGTCGGGTACGGACGCCGGATTCCTTCAGAGCGACGTCGTGAAGAAAGACAACTCGATTGCGGCCGACACGGCCAAAGCGACCCTCTCTGCAAGATTCATGGACCCGGCCCCGATCCTCGGGACTTCCCAGTACAGCGACATCATGGTCACCCGCTATGTGGTCTCGTTTTCCCGCACGGATGGAAGGAACAGGCCGGGCGCGGATGTCCCCTTCCCCTTCGAAGGAAGCCTGTCGACGCTGGTCAGGGTCGATTCCACGGCGAGCGTGAACTTCGTCATCGTCCGGGAAGCCGCCAAGCTGGAGGCCCCCTTGGTCAACCTAAGGGACAGCGCTTACGGAGATATCCTGAATATGACCGCCAAGATCGAATTCTACGGCCATGACCTGACCGACAAGGCGGTCAAAGGCACGGGCTATCTGACCGTATATTTCGCGAATTATGTCGACAAATGAGGATGACCGCCATGAAAGCCAAAATTATCACCTTCGCCATAGGATTGGGATTGGTTTTGTTCGTCTTTTCATCCTGCGTGCGACAGGATGCCAGGGATAACGAACCCTCCCCGACCGGACCTTCCACCATCTATCTGACGCTCTATCTCTCGGCATCGCCCAACGTCCTGTACGCCACGACGAGCAGGCCGACATCGGAAATCAAGGCTGTCGTCAAAGAGGGCAACATCCCGCTCGCCGGGGCCACGATCTATTTCACCCTGCAGGGCGGACCCGGCTATTTTTCGGACTATTCCCGCAGGATTGCCATCGTCACAGACGGCGGCGGCGTGGCCACCATTCTTTATGTGGGGCCGACCAAAGACGAGATTGCCAATGACCAGGATGCCGCCATCCAAGCGCATTTCCAGACCTCTTCGCCCAACTACATGCACAAAGAAGTCTATCTCCGCATCCTGAGGGCGGAAGATTAGGGATATCGCCAAACCGATTTCTTGATCTTGATCCTTCCCAAACATTCCCGGAGCACCTGATCGAGGAGCTCCGGCTTTTGTGTCCGCAAGATCACCTGGACTCTTTTCCCCCCCCGGACTGTCGCTCCGGGTGAAAAGGCCGGACCCAGGATTTCCACGCCGCGGCCGAAGGCGGCCGCGCATCCGGCGATATCCCGAGCCTTTTGGGCCAGGCTCCGCAGATCTCTTCCCTGGAGCAGCACCTCGGCCAGGCATGAGAAGGGCGGATAATTCATCAGGCGCCGGAAACGGACCTCCTCCCGATAGAAAGCCGGATAATCTCTGCGTGCGGCCGCCCGGATGCTGTGATGATCCGGAAAAGCGGTCTGGATGACGATCTCCGACCGCTTGTCGGCAGCGTCCACCAGCCGCATCATAAAGTCCAGGGCCAGATAGGTCTTTTGGGCCGCCCGGAAATCCGGGAAGGCCAGCAGCGCTTCGGGATTCAAAATTGCGATGAGGGAAACCGGCGGAAGACCTGTCTGGTGGGCCAGCCATTGGGTTCCGACGAGAATGTCGATCTTCCCTGCTTGAAATCCTTGGAGGACCTTATCCCGATCCTTTTGGCCCTTGACCCGGTCGCTGTCAAAGCAGGCGATCCGGGCCTGGGGAAACAATCTCCGGAGCTCCTCTTCCACGGCTTCCACGCCCGCCCCGCCCGGTTCCAGGACCTTGCTCCCGCACTCCGGACAGGCGGCGATTTTCGGCTGAGAGGCGCGGCAGTAATGGCAGACTAGCCGGTCTTCTTTTTTGTGATAGGCGAGAGAGACCCTGCAGCGGCCGCACTTGGGGATATGCCCGCAGCGCGGGCAGAAGAGGAAAGAGGCATATCCCCGCCGGTTCAAAAACACGATGGACGGCTTTCCCTCGTCCAGGCTACCCTGCAGACCGGAGGCAAGCCTTTGACTGATCAGGCCTTTTTCCGTTTTATCATCGATGACGACGGCTTGTTTGGGCTTATGTCCATTTTTTAATGTGAGCAAATATCCGTCCTGTTGAGCCCGGTAGAATGCCTCGACGCTCGGTGTGGAAGAACCGTAGACCAAGGCGGCCCTCTGTCCGGACGCTCTCAGCCAGGCCCCCCGCCTGGCATCGTATAAAGGGCTTTCCAGCTGGAGGTAAGAATCGTCATGTTCATCATCCACGATGATCAGTCCCAATCTTTCCACGGGAGAAAAGAGGGCGGAGCGAAGCCCGGCAACAACTCCGGCTTTTTGGCTCCGGATCTTCTGCCAGGCCAGTTCGCGGGCGCGTTCGGATAAGCCGCTGTGGATGAAGACCGCCTGGCCGCCCAGCCCTTTTTCCAGGCTTTCCTGGAGAGGACCCGCCTGCGATAGCTCCGGAATAAGGAAGAGCGCTTTTTTTGAACACGCCAGGATCTTTCGGATGAGAAGAAAATAGACAGCCTGCCGCTTGGGCCCGGGCCCGGACAGATAAAAAGGAGCGAAGGCGCCCTTGTCCATCGCGCCCAGAATGACGCCGGCCGCCTCCTCCACGGACTCGTCCACCGAAAAATCAAGCTCGAGCTGGGTCGGCGGGAGTAAGATCGGGATTTCTTTCTTCTCCCGAGCTGTCTTGGTCTCCCGTTCCACTCGGATCAAGCCTTTTTTTTCCATCCGAGCTGCCAGAGAAGAGATGTTCTTCACTCCGGTTTTTTTCCTCAGAAAGAAAAGGCTGTACGGCTTTTCCCCGAGGACTTCAGCCACTTTCTTTTCGTCCCGGGACAGCTTTTTTTCTTTGAGAGCGTCTCCCCCTTTTTCTGTCAAGAAGGCCTTGGCCGTGGTCTTGACAACGGCGGAGGGAGGGAGAGAGGCCGCCAGGAATTCTCCCCACGAGGAAAAATGAGCCGCGCTGAGCTGCCGGGTGAAGGACAGGATGTCCTCGGATATCTGAGGAACCTCGTCGATCACTTCGATGATCTCCTTGAGGCTGATCGCCCGGTCCGGGCCTTGATCGGAAACCTGGACGATGAACCCCATCTGAACCTTGTTTCCCAGGGGAGCCATGACCCGCGAGCCGGCTTTTGCCGCTCCTGTCCAGGCGGCAGGGACGACATAGAAGAAGCTTTGATCGACCGGAAGCGGAAAGACGACTTCAGCGAAGAGGGTCATTTTTTGCCGAGCACGGCCATGACTTTCTGCATATCCTCCCAGACCATCTTCCGGATCTGCCGGTTGCCTTCGTTGCGGATGAGATAGGACGGATGAAAGGTCGGCATGACCTGGATCCCGTTCCAGACATAAAACTGGCCCCTCAAGTTGGTCATGCCTGAGGCGCTGGGGACGAAAAAGTCGGTGGCGACCTTGCCCAGGGTCACGATCACTTTGGGCTGGATGAGCCGGATCTGCTCGAGGAGGAAGGGCGAGCAGCGGGCCGCCTCGTCCCGGTGGGGAGTGCGGTTTTCGGGAGGCCGGCATTTCACGACGTTGGCAATGAACACGTCCTCCCGCTCGAACTTCATGGCCTGAATGATCTTGGTCAGAAGCTGTCCGGCCCGGCCGACGAAAGGCCTTCCCTGGACGTCTTCATCATGCCCGGGCCCCTCGCCGATGAACATCAGCTCGGCCTCGAGGTTCCCTTCGCCGGGAACGGCATGGGTCCGCCCCAACGCCAGCGGGCATTTCTTGCAGCGCAAGACCTTCTCATGGAGGGCCAGGATCTCCTCCCGGGCGGGACGGCCGGGCGGACGGCAGCCGGGCTTGTCCCCTGTCTTTGGAGCGAAGATGAAATCCGCTCCGATCTCTTTCAGAAATCGAAACTGTTCTTCGAGCTCTCCGACGAGACGATCAACTTTTTTTGCCAAGGGATTCCTCGATCCGATCCCAGATCAGGCGACTCAATTCCCGTTTGCTGACCTTGTCCGTCGGCCGGCCCTGGCCGCGCCCGTTCAGGATCAGGGCCCGGTTAAAGTCGGAATCAAACCCCAGGCCTTCCTCTGAGACATCATTGGCGACAATAAGGTCCAGGTTTTTCTCCTTGATTTTCCGGAGGGCGTGGGCCCTCAGGTTCTCTGTCTCCGCGGCAAACCCAACGATCATTTGACCTTTTTTCCGGGCGGCGATCTTTTTTAGAATGTCGGGAGTCGGGACGATCTTCAACGCCTCCGGAAGGTCCAGCTTCTTGATTTTACGGAGGGAGGGCTCGGCCGCCGCAAAATCCGCGACCGCCGCGGCCATGACCACGATATCTGCTTTGGGGAAGGCTTTGATAACGGCCTTCTCCATGTCCTCCGCGGATTGGACCTGTATGAATTCCGCCCTGGCCGGAGGGACCAGGTTGACCGGGCCGGAAACGAGGATGACCCGGGCGCCCCGGAGCAGGGCTTCGCGGGCGATCTCGAACCCCATTTTTCCCGAAGACCGGTTCGACAGAAACCGGACCGGGTCGATGAATTCCCGGGTGGGTCCGGCCGTGACCAGCGCGGTCTTTCCTTTTAAGCTCTCGGTCTTTCCCAGGAGCTCGAGCCCGCGGCCGACGATCCTTTCCGGGGCAGCCAGGCGGCCCCATCCTTCGTCCTTGCAGGCGAGATAGCCTTTGTCGGGATCGATGAATTCCACGCCTCGGGCGCGAAGCCTGGCCAGATTTTCCTGGGTTTGAGGGTGAAGATACATGGCCTCGTTCATGGCCGGCGCGACGAGCACGGGGCATTCGACGGTCAGATAAAAAGTGGACAGGAAATCGTCCGCGACACCCCAGGCGAATTTGGCGATGATGTTGGCCGTCGCCGGGGCGGCGACGAGAAGGCCGATCTCCCGGGCCAGCGAAACATGGGCGACCGACCAGGGATGGTCGTCTTCAAAAAGGTCGACGATGGTCTTGTGTCCCGAAAGAGAAGTGAAGAGGAGCGGCGAAACGAGCTTCGCCGCGTTTTGGGTCATGATGACCTGGACGTCGCCGCCGCCTTTTTGGAAGCCGCGCACGATTTCGCAAGCTTTATAGATGCTGACCGACGATGTCACGCCTAAAGCGATCTTGGCCATGTCTTCTCCTCTTCCCATCCGGCCTTCTCCTCTGACCAAAGAAAAAACGGGCGAATTTTCACAGACCCTAATGAAAACTCCGGACGATAGGCCGGATGTCTTTCTTCCGGACCTCGAGGCGGCAGCGGGCGCTGAGAATGATGGACTCCAGCTCGAGGACGGCCTTGTCAAGCCGATCGTTGACGACGATGTAGCCAAAATGGACATATTCCCGGATTTCCTTTTTGGCATCGCGGAGCCTCTGGCGGATGACGGCCGGGCTGTCCATGCCCCGCTCCTCGAGCCTCCGCTTGAGCTCCTGGAAACGCGGCGGCAGGACGAACACGAACACGGCTTTTTTATATTTCCTCCGGATCTGGGCGGCCCCCTGGACATCGATATCTAAAATCACGTCTTTCCTCTCTCTCTTCTCCTCGACCTCCTTTTTCGACGTCCCATAATAATGGCCGTGGACCACCGCCCATTCCACGAATCTTTTACGGGCGATCATCCGCTCGAATTCTTTGTCGGAGACGAAATAATATTCCCGGCCGTCCTCTTCGGAATTCCGTTTCGGCCGCGTCGTATGGGAGACGGAAAACTGAAGGTTGCGGAGGTCGCTCAGAACGTGATGGACGATCGTCGACTTCCCGCTTCCCGATGGCCCGGTGACGACAAAAAGCACCTTCTCCTCCTTTTACTCCAGGTTTTGCACCTGCTGGCGGATGCTCTCCACTTCGCCCTTGATCAAGAGCCCTTCCTTGGTGATCCCAATATCCTGGGATTTCGAATTGAGCGTGTTGGCTTCGCGGTAAAGCTCCTGGGCCAGGAAATCCAGCATTTTGCCGGCTGGCTCTCTTTTTCGGGATGTGACTAATTCCAGCGCGGCGTCGATATGGCTTTTCAGGCGTTGGATTTCCTCAGAGACGTCGTATCTCTGGCTCAGGTAGGCCACTTCTTCGGAGAGCCTCTCCTCGGATGGAGGGCTCTGCCCGTTCAGGTCGATCAGCCTCTGCCTCAGCTTTCGCTGGATCAGCCGGGGCTGCCTGGCCACCAGCTTTTCGATTTTTTGGACAGCCCGCTTGACCTTCAGGAGATGATGTTTGATCTGGCCGGCCGTCTTCGTTCCTTCGTCTCTCCGGGATTTGACGACATCTTCGAGTGTCCTGGCGAAGCCCCGTTCCAAGAAGGCGAGTTCGGAGGGGCTGAGGTCCTTTCGCTTGAGCTCGACGACCTGGGGAATCCTGAAAACATTGTCTAGGGACAGATTGATGTCCCTGTTCAGCCGCACGGAAATCCGGTCGAGGGTGGTGAAAATCTTTTCCAGAAGGCCTTCATTGATGTTGACATCCCAGCTCGAGGGGTCGGGGAATCCCAAGTCCAGGGTCACTTCGATCCTCCCCCTGTGGAGCCTGTCCTGGCAGAGGACGCGGAGCCTGTTCTCCCCCTCGCCGATCGGAGCACCTTTATAGTTCCAGTCGAAAAAGCGGTGGTTTAAGCTTTTGATGCTCACCTTGACCCGCAGCGTCCGCGAATCAAAGCTTCGTTCGGCGAAGCCCGTCATGCTCTGAATCATCGTTGGATCTCCTCGTCTTCAGGGAATTGAAGGTCGTGCAGTTTTCTATAGATGCCCTTTTTCTTCATCAATTTTTCGTGCGAGCCGGATTCGACGATCTGCCCCTTGTCGATGACCAGAATCTTGTCGGCATTGCGGATCGTCGACAGGCGGTGGGCAATGACAAAGGTGGTTCGGTTCTTCAGGATTCGGGCCAAAGCGGCCTGGATCAGGCATTCGGACTCCGAATCCAAGGCCGAGGTGGCCTCGTCCAGGATCAGGATGGGCGGGTTTTTCAGGAGCGCCCTGGCGATGGCCAGCCGCTGCCGCTGGCCGCTGGACAGCAGGCCGCCTCGTTCTCCGATCGAGGTGTCATAGCCCTCTGGTAGATCCATGATAAAATGATGGCATTCGGCGGCCTTGGCCGCCTCGATGACGCTGTCCATGGAGACGTCGTCAAGCCCGTAGGCGATATTGTTGCGAACGCTGTCATTGAAGAGAATGATGTCCTGGGTGACCAGGCCGATCTGCGAGCGCAGCGAAGCCAGGGTCACGTCGCGGATATCGACGCCGTCGACTGCGATCCGGCCGCCGGTCGGCTCGTAGAACCGCGAAAGCAGGTTGACGATCGTCGTCTTGCCTGCCCCGCTCAAGCCGACGAGCGCGGCCATCTCGTTGGGCAGGATCTCGAAGCTGACATCGAAAAGGACGGGGCGGGATTCGTTGTAGGAAAAGCTGACCTTTTCAAACAGGACATGGCCTTTGACGGGAGGCAGCGGAATGGCCTGGGGACCATCCTGGATTTGGGGAACCTCCTCGAGGACCTCCTGGATCCGGTCATAGCATCCGGTCGCCTGCTGGATGACGCTGTTGGCCCGGCTGAGCCGCTTGATGGGGGTGAACATCAAGAAGATGGCGAAGACAAAAGCACCGAAATCTCCCGGGCTGATATTGCCGCTGGCGATCCGTTTGGCACCGACGGCCAGGATGAAGGCGCCGACGATCCCTCCGATGAATTCCATGATCGGCGAGGACAGGCTGGAGATCCAGGCCAGCTTGAGGTTGATCTTGAGATAGCTCCAGCTGGCCTTCAGGAACTTCCGGAGTTCGAACTGCTCCATGGTGAAGGCCTTGACGATTTTGTTTCCGGTGAGGGTTTCGTAGATCAGGTTGTAGATGTGGCCCATCCGGACCTGGCTCTGCTTGCCCTTTTTCTTGAGTTGTCGGCTGAATGCGGCCAGAGGGATGACGGCGAGCGGAGTGATGACGAACACCGAAAGAGCCAGGGTCCAGTCCGTCACGAACAACTGGACCAGAAGGGCCAGCAGGATGAAGGACTCTTCGATCATGTCGCTCATGGCGCTCGAAACCGCCTGCTGGATCT
>JAPKZH010000366.1 GCA_026393905.1 Candidatus Aminicenantota bacterium | reverse complement strand
AATTTTCCTCCTGTGTTATAAAGGAGTCATCGTCGACTGAATAAATTGAAAAGGGAGGATCCATTTTGCCGGACCGTCCTTTCTCTTCCGAGCAGAGGACCTTGACCACTCCTGGGACCGAGGGATCCTCTCCTCCACCCTCGGATTTCGCCGGAGCTTTCCCCCCGGGCACAATACTCGCCGAACGCTACCGGATCGTCAGCCCGATCGGCCGGGGCGGAATGGGCCTGGTTTACCGCGCGGAAGATCTGAGATTAGGTCAAACCGTAGCCCTGAAGTTCCTGCCCAAAGAGCTGGCCGACGACCGAACCCGATTGGATTTTCTTTACGCCGAAGTGCGGAACGCCCGCTTGATTTCTCATCCAAATGTCTGCCGCGTTTTTGACATCGGCGAACACGAGGGCCGGACATTCCTGTCCATGGAGTATGTGGACGGCGAAGACCTGGCGTCTTTATTGAAGCGGATCGGACGTCTGCCGGCCCAGAAGGCCCTGGAAATTGCCCATGAGCTCTGTGCGGGGCTTGCCGCCGCCCATAACCAGGGCATCATCCATCGGGACTTGAAGCCCGCCAACATCATGATCGACGGCCGCGGTCAAGCCCGAATTATGGATTTCGGGCTGGCCGTCAGCCACCGAGAGGCCGATCAAAGTCAAGATCTGGCCGGGACTCCGTCCTACATGGCGCCCGAGCAATGGGCCGGCCGCGGTTCCTCCGTAAAGAGCGACATCTATTCGTTGGGGCTTGTTTTCTACGAGCTTTTTACCGGACACCGGCCCTTCGAAGCCCGCACTCCGGCCGAATTCCATCAGAAACAAACCGTGGAGTCTCCTCTTCCCCCTTCCTCTCATGCGCCTCACATCGATCCCGCTGTCGAAAACATCATTCTCCGCTGCTTGGCGAAAAATCCCGATTCACGGCCGGTTTCAGCGATTGAAATCGCCGCCGCTCTCCCGGGAGGCACTCCTCTCCAGGCGGCGATCGCCGCCGGGCTAACTCCTTCACCGGAGATGGTGGCCGCGGCGGGAATCGAGGGCAGCTTGAAGCCGCTCGCGGCGACGGGACTTCTTGGCTTGTTTTTTGGGCTCCTTGTCCTATCCGTTCTATTGTCGCCAAGATCTCGGCTTCTAGGGGAGCCCGGGTTTAAAAAAAATCCCGAAGTCCTGGTTGAACGCTGCGGCGAGCTTATCGAGAAATTCGGATATAGCAAAACCCCCAGAGACCGAGCCTTCTGGTTCGAAGCCGACGAAAACTTGATCAACTGGCTTTCGCGGAAAGGATCAGCCGTGCCTGAGAGGAGCCTGATTCCCGGACTCAATGAGCGACTTGTTCGATTTCGCTATCGGCAGAGTCCGCGGCCCCTCGTGCCGGATGGGAACCAGGGTTTTGTGAAAGAAAATAATCCTCCTTTCAACATTCCCGGGATGGTCAATATCGACCTTGACACCGAGGGCCGCTTGCTTCGGTTTTTCGCCTTGCCCTCGACTCTCTCAGACAAAGGAGATTCTCCGGAAACGTTCGACTTGAGCGCTCTGTTCACCGCAGCCGGCTTGGACATCAAAACCTTCAGTCCGGAGCCGGCCAGGGGAGTCGCTCCCATAGCCTGTGATCGATACGAATCTTGGTCCGGTGTTTTGGCCAAGGAGCCGGCTCTGCCGCTCCAAATCAACGTTGCTGCGCTTCGAGGAAAACCAGTCTTTTTCGAGGTTCGCGGCCCCTGGGACGACCAAGCGTCGGCCATGACTTTCGGATCGCGCCTCATGCGGGTGATTCTGCCCGCCGTCTGGTTCCCAACCGTGCTCCTTCTCTTGATTGTCGGCATTTATTTCGCCCGGAGAAATATCTACATGAGGCGCGGCGACCTGCGCGGGGCGTTTCGGATTTCGGCATTTGCTTTTATCGCCATGGCCTTAGGCGAGGCGTTCTGGTCCCATCACGCCTACTCGACATTCGGGGATTTTATGTGGTGGATCCGCGGCGGATTGGCTTTTTTCCTCTTCGATGCCGTGTTTATTTGGGTTTGCTACATGGCCGTCGATCCAGCGATGCGCCGGTACTGGCCGGAACAGGTGATATCCTGGAACCGGTTTCTTTCCGGCCGTTTCCGCGACCCGCTCGTCGGCCGGGATATTCTCATCGGGACGGCCGCCGGCGCGGCCGCTGCGGCGGCGATGTTCATCCTCAAGGCCTCCCCCGGTTGGATGTACCTCCCCGGGTCCTGGTCGGCTCACATCGAACTATTTTCCCTGCTGGGAGCGATCAAGCACTGGGGAATGTTCTTCTATCTTCTCGGCATTACGGTCTTTTACGGTGTTGGATATATCGCCGCCATGACGGTCCCTTTTATCATTTTTCGAAAAAAATGGGCTGTCGTGGCTCTCTGCGTTGTCTGGGTCGCCGTGAATATGTGCCTGGACGCCTCCGGAAGCCTTCAAAATCAGCTTCTCTTTGGCTTAATTGCATCCCTCCTGATGAATAGCTGTATGTTCCGCTTTGGGATTTTTTCGACCATGACCGCTTTCCTGACCCTGAATCTTTTGACGAGAATGCCATTGAACCTTGAGCCGCAACGCTGGTCCGGCCGAGCCGCTGGAGTGACCATCATCATCGTCGTCGCCATCGCTCTGTACGGCTTTTATGCTTCCCTGGGCCGCCGCCCTCTCTTCGCCCGGATCGCACGCGACATGTAGGCCGGCAATTCTGGATTGTATCCATCTCCAGACAATCATTCCGAGGAATCAGAATCGTCGCGGCCGGGCTTTACTTTTCCGGGAAGAGGACGACGTCCTTCCGGCGGCTCTCCGGCTGGACGTCGAGCCTCGTCACCTTCCCCTTCTCGATCGTCGCCCGGATCACGGTCTGGTAGGGCGCATGAAGCTTGAATTCTGCGTTCCAATCCTTGGGCCAGGCTGGAAATAGATATATTTTCTTGCCGTCCGTCTGCATCAGCATGGCTTGGAGCGTCTTCAACAAGACGCCCCCGTGATCCTGATCGGGGATCCAGTCGTAGTTCGGTCCCCAAAATGCCGGGAATCGTGATTCTTTATTCACATTCTTCGCCCGGCTCGAGATATTCTGCTTTGCCGCATCACTCAATCCGAGATAGGCCATGAAGATATCGTCCTGCCGCCAGCCGAAGTCGCCTTTGTCCAAGCGCCGTTCCAGCGCCTCCCTGCCCCATTCGATATTCGGCCTGCCGATCGCGATCAAGCGAAACGGAAACACGGCATAGAGCTCGGGGTTCTCGATATTCTTTTTGTCCTCGAATTTCGCGGCCGGGGCGAGCACAGTCTTTCCGTCCACTTCTCGTGTCGGCAGGGCGGGGAGTTTTTTTCTCAGCCTACTCCAGAACGTCCGCTGCTCGGCGGTGGTCAACCTCTCCGGCAGCGCCAGCAACCGCTCCGTCACGGCGTGCAGGCCGGCCAGTTCCGGCATGGGATTGGTACAATTCCACCAGGTTTCGACAGCCTGCGCGGGATGCATGACCATCGTGCCGTTTGCATCGGTCGGATAGTGCTGGTCGAAAAAGGTCAGGACCTCGTGGGCCGCCGGCAGCGCCATCTCCCGCAGGAACGCCTCCTCAAGCGTGTACTCATAGCGATCCAGCATCATAAAAACCAGCTCCGGGCCCGATACCCACTCCCATTTATGCCAGCCGCTCGCCTGAAGTTTGTCGCTGCGCTGCTCGAACGGCTCCCAGCCGTAGGTTTCGCTAAAAACGTCGCCCCAAAAGTAAATGCACTCCGGGATGTAGACGCCGTCGTGTTTCAGGTAGAGACGGGTTCGATAGCGGAAAAACGGCATCAGGTCCTGGCCGTACATCCGAAACAGGGGCTGCATCAAATCGAAATCGCCGGATGCACATGCGCTGATATACGGCAGCCGGGTGTTCTGCCACCAATACCCCGGGCCCCATTGGCGATAATCCGCATCGCCGGGCCTTCCTTGATAGGGCACCGTAAACAGCGAGCCGTTAAACTTGATAGGATACCGGCCGCGGCCCGCGCAGGCATTGATGAAACGCTGCAATGCATAAGCGCGGCTGACGATGAACGTGTCGTCGGCGGAAGGCCCGGCCTCTTTTTCCGCCACGCTCCCGCTTCCGCTTCCAACTGAACTTCCGGCACCCGCCGTGACATGGATCCAGCTTCGATCCCAGAAGCCTCTCCACCAAAGTTCATGGGCCTGGCGCCGCGCCTTTAAAGGCTGCTGCCCGATGTCTTTCATCATTTCGTTCACGGCCCGAAGCCATTCCTGTGGCTTGGCCGGATGCTTGGTCAGGACATAAATATTAAAAACGTGACGCCCGGAAGAAGTTGACCGCAGGTTCTTATCGTCTATGCGCTCGGGCTTGTCCGCGGCAGGAGCGGATCCGGCCGGCCAAACCCCTGGACGCCCTGGATTTTGGCGCAGATCTCGGGACCGACCGACTTGCTATTGTAGTGGTACCAACCGATGCGGTTGGGCTGTTTTTCAAGAATCGTATCGGGCTCGACGATGGTCAGTGCGTGCTGGCCGGTTTTTTCGTTAGATCTATCGAGCATGACGTCGCTGACCTCGATCGTCGGCAATTGATAAGGGATCGTCCTCCACATCTCGATCGATGCGATTGCCTCCGTCGGCTTCCGGCTTTCCACTTCGACCCGGATGACCGGAAGGTTGGCATCGACCCAGAGCTTCAAATTTACAGCGCTGTCCCCTTCTCCGTATCGAACGGACATCGTAGCATCGAGCAGTTGAAGGGCTTGTCGAAAGGCGACAAGCGGCGCTTTGGGCTTTGGATTAAGGCTGATCCGCACACGCCCCACTTTCACCAGCCGGCCGTTGTCGTCCCAACTGTCCGTCTTGGCGATGTAGAACAGCAAATCCCCCGATTCCTCGACCCACGCGTTCAGGGCGATATCGCCGTTGCCGATGGGCATGGAGCCGTTATGGTCCTTGCTCGGCGAATTCCAGACGACGTTGTATTCGGCGAGCCGCCCGATTCCCTCCCCGCTCGATTGGATCGGGATATCGGCGGGGCCTGGGCTGAGCCCCTGAGGACTTGCGCAAAAAAGGCAGAACAACGCAATCAGGGCGCATGCTGCAAATATCTTATTCATGGCTCTCCCCTTCCAGTGATATCGAACTTAGTCGTAGTATTGTCAGACACAAAGAAAGTCTATAGCCGGAAGATGATGCCTGTCAATGAAATGAAAAACTTCTTGGCCCAAAAGATAAAATTCGGAGGAACCCCGGGGCTACCGCAAGTTTCTTGGGCGGCTCTTCCTGCCCGTCACCCCTTCGGCTTCATCAGTTCCTTAAGAGGCGCATAGTCACGGATCGGGTCAAGATCCGCTTCCTGGAAGAGCTCAATATCATAATCGTATCCTTGGGCAAACGCTTGGCGAAGAAA
>JAPKZH010000446.1 GCA_026393905.1 Candidatus Aminicenantota bacterium | reverse complement strand
CCTTGTTGCGTCTGCCTCCGAAATCGAGCTCGGGCTGGTCGCCGACGCAAAAAAAGAAGCTGGAGGTGGCGCTGTCCGGGCCTCCCCTGGCCATCGAAATGGCGCGGTCGATATGTTTAAGACCGGTGACTGAGGTCCTTTCGAGCGGGATCGCCGGAAATTCCTTATCATTGGCAAGCTGGCCGCCCTGGATGACTTCGATCTTGATCTCATCTTTTGGCTGATTGTCCATGGTCACTGTCCGAAAGAAAGCGGTGCCGTCATAGAGCTTATTATCGACATATTTCAGGAAATTGGCCGCCGTAATGGGAGCCTTGTCGGCAAATATCTCAACTATGATATCCCCCAGCTCGGTTTTGATCAGGACCTTGGGATTCTGCGCGGCGTTGGCCATAGGAATTGCCAATAGCATAAGAGTCAAAAACGGGAAAATTCTTTTCATTAGCGACCTCCTTCGGCGATGTGTCAGGAAAGGCACTTCCCAGAGTTTATAAAAGAGGGAAAAGCAAAGTCAAACTCCAAAATCTGATCGTAAGAATCTCCGTTTATGTGATTTCCTATCGGTGCCGGAATCGCCCCCGGCCCCCTGGGGAACCAGTCCCGGCGGATACTCTTGGAGGGAAACCCTTGCTTCGGGTTTCCCTCCAACGCTCGCTTCGCTCTCTGCCTCCTTTCCAAGGAGCATCTGGCGATGAATTCATGGGAGGATGCTCCTTGGAGGGGTGGCAGGGCGGGCGGGTATTCCCGCCGCCCGTTGGAGGGGGACCCTATGAAAGGGTCCTCCTCCAAGAGTGTCCGGGTCCCCCCTCCGCTATGGGGGCCTAAGGGGGGATTCCGACACCTCTTTAAAATCACATAAAGGTTTAAAAACAATGATTTCAGTCGTTCATCATCTTGCTCCCGGCTCCGATTATTTTTATAATGCCCCTAGAAAAGAAAATATGTCGGATCATAAAGTGGAAGGGCCTGTTCGTCCCAGCGACGGCCTCAAGCGCGGTATTCCCATGGTGGAGGCGCGGGACGCTGAATCACTGGAAGCGGAACGAAAATTTCTTCGGGAGATCGAGGCCCGGCCGCATTTCTGGCAGCGCTGGCGGGGATATTGGAAGCTGACCGGACCGGGATGGGTCCAGAGCGCGCTGACGCTCGGCGCCGGTTCGGCCGGTTCGACGATCATGGCCGGCGCCGTGTATGGTTACAAGCTGCTTTGGGTGCAGCCGGTGGCCATGTTTCTGGGCGTCATCATGTTTGCCGCCATCGGCCATCAACTTCTTGTCACCCGCGCCCGTCCGTATGACGCCTTTATGAAAAGGCTTCATCCAAGCCTGGCTCTTCTCTGGGGAGCAAGCGTCCTTCTGGCTTCGATCGTCTGGCAGTTCCCCCAATATTCGCTCGGGACGGCGGTGCTCAAAGATATTTTTGCCGTGGCCAGCCTCGCCGTGCCAAAAGCCGTGATTGCCCTGGTCTTGCTTGGGTTGGGAACAGCAGTCTGTTGGAGTTATGGACGGGGAAGCCGCCGAGCGATCCGCGTCTTCGAACGAATCCTGAAATACCTCTTGCTTTTTATGATCGCCGCCTTTCTGCTTGTTGTCATTAAGACGGGCGTCAACTGGGGAGAAACGTTCAAAGGACTGTTCTATTTTTATGTTCCAAAAAGCCGCGAAGGCATAACGATTGTCCTGGGCATGCTCGGCGCCGCCGTCGGCGTCAACATGACATTTCTCTATCCTTATACTCTCCTGGCACGTGGCTGGGGAAAGGAGCACCGGCGCCTCAAGAATTTCGACCTGGGCGTCTCGATGTTTCTCCCCTTTGTCCTGGCCACGGGCTTAGTCACGATGGCCTGCGCAAACACTTTGTTTGTCCAAGGGATCAAGGTCCAGGGTGCGGTGGACGCCGCCCATGCCTTCCAGCCGCTGGTTGGGCTGACCGTTGGCCGGATCGTATTTTCGCTCGGCATTCTGAGCATGTGCTTCACGACGCTCGTCATCGAGATGCTCATTTGCGGATTCGTCCTGAGCGAGATGTTCAATTTCGAGCTTCACGGCTGGAAGTACAAGGCCAGCACGATGCTGGCCAATATCGGCATCCTCGGCGCATTTTATGCCATGCCTTTTTGGCTGCCCGTCATCACCTCTTCGTTCAATCTCCTGATGATGCCGGTGACGTACATCTGTTTCTTCATTCTCCAGAACAAAAGGTGCTATCTGGGCGACGAAGCCTCCCGCCTGCGGAGCTTCAAGGACATCGCCTGGAATTTCCTGTTGATCCTGGCCATCCTGGCCGTCGCGGCGGGAGCGGCGGTCAAGATTATCTCCCTGTTTTAGGGAACGCCTGAGCTAGAAAGAAGACTTCAAAAATATTCTCTATTTTTTCTCCCGGATTCTTCGTTCGGCGGCTTCGGTTATCTCCTCAGGATAGCCGACG
>JAPKZH010000602.1 GCA_026393905.1 Candidatus Aminicenantota bacterium | reverse complement strand
CGAACGCATAGGCGGCGCCGAAGTCATCCTCGAGGCTGAGTTGACGCCCCAAAAGCTCGCCGAGAGGATTTTCTTCTTCATAGAACATCCGAAAAAAATCTCCGAAATGGAAAATAACCTAGTCCGCCTGAAACGAGATCAGGCCGCTGACCGGATCGCCGGCCTGTGCTTTGAACTGATGGAGTTCCGAAGCTAGGAGGAGAGGATTGGTCAAAAAGATATACCG
This sequence comes from Candidatus Aminicenantota bacterium, assembly GCA_026393905.1. Classification (GTDB taxonomy): domain Bacteria; phylum Acidobacteriota; class Aminicenantia; order Aminicenantales; family UBA4085; genus JAPKZH01. Next base: position 3,384 of record JAPKZH010000602.1, on the reverse strand, counting down.
CAAGCTCAAGCACATCCATATGATCGGCATCGGCGGCACCGGCATGAACGGCATCGCGGAAGTGCTCCTGAACCAGGGCTATAAAGTGACGGGCTCGGACATCCAGGCCAATGAGGCAACGCGGCGCTTGACCCGGCTCAAAGCCCAGATCTCCATCGGCCATAAGGCTGGAAACATCAAGGGGGCGGACGTCGCCGTCATCTCCTCGGCCATCCGGGAGGACAATGTCGAAGTCCAGGCGGCCAGACACCAGAAGATCCCCGTCATCCCGCGCGCCGAAATGCTGGCCGAGCTCATGCGGATGAAATACGGGATCGCCATCGCCGGCTCCCACGGCAAGACGACGACGACCTCCATGATCGCCACAATCCTGGACCGGGCCGGCTTCGACCCGACGATCGTCGTCGGAGGACGGCTGAACACGATCGGCGCTAACGCCAAGCTGGGCGAGGGCGATTTCTTCGTCGCCGAAGCGGACGAAAGCGACCGTTCCTTCCTCTATCTATCCCCGTTTATCGCGGTCCTGACCAATATCGACGTCTCGAACGCCGGATCATCACTTATGGCTTCTCGGCCCAATCCGACATCTTTGCCCGGGACTTCCGGTTCGAACAATTTTCAAGCACGTCCACGCTCCATCACAAGGGCCGGAAATTGGGAACCCTCAAGCTGAATGTTCCCGGAATGCACAGCATTCTCAACGCCATGGCCTCGGTGGCCGTTGGGCTGGACCTGGATATTGCCCCGCCGCTCATCCTTGACGCTTTAGAGAGCTATTCCGGGACGGGACGCCGCTTCGAGCTCAAAAAAGAGGTCGGCGGTATCATGGTCATCGAGGACTATGCCCATCACCCGACGGAGATCAAAGCGACGCTCGATGCCGCGAAGCGCGGCTGGCCGCGCCGCGTCCTGGCGGTGTTCCAGCCCCACCGCTATACGCGCCTGTCCCATTTGATGAACGAATTCGCCACGTCGTTCAACCAGGCGGATGTCCTCCTCATCACGGAGATCTATGCCGCGGGCGAGGAACCCATTCCCCAGGCCACGGGCAGAGCCCTCTATGAAAGCATCAAGCAGTTCGGCCACAAGAATGTCCATTTTGAGCCGGACATGAAGGACCTCCCGTCGCGGCTCCGAAAGCTCGCCCGGCCCGGAGACATCATCATCGTGCTCGGGGCGGGCAACATCTACAAGATCATTCCCGACCTGATCAAGAAGCTGGAGGCCGAGAGATGAACCGGACCGATTTTCTCTACGCCCACCCGATGCAGTTCCAGCGGGGCGAGAGAAAAGTCCGGATCAAAAAGCAGGGACGCAAGGTCTCTTTCAAAGTGAAGCACATCCTGATCTCCTGCGCCTGCCTGGCGCTCCTGTTCTTTTCGATCTACAAGCTCTATTTCTTCCTGATCACCTGGGATAAGCTGAATATCCGGGACGTCCAGGTCGCCTGCCCGAACGAGAAGGTCAAGGACCACGTCCTTGGCATGATCCGAAACATGACCTGGGGCAACATCTTCCTCCTGGACATCTCCAAGGTCCAGAAAACGCTGGAATCTTATGCTTGGGTCAAGGACGTGCAGGTCCGGAAAACCTTTCCAGCCTCCTTGAAAATCGATATCACGGCCCGGACACCGGCCGCTTTGATAGCGAAAGAAACGATATACCTCATCGATGAAGAAGGCATCGCCCTCGAACAAGCCGATCTCTCCTCGTATCCCGGCCTGCCCCTCCTTCTCGATGAGGGCCATTTCAGCCAAGACTCTCAAGAGAAACTTAGAATGACAAGGGAATGTCTGAAAGGCCTGTCCCCCGAAGATAAAAATCGAGTGGAAACTTTGGACCTTTCGGACATGGGAGACGTGATTCTGCGATTCCGGGGAAGCCCGACCAAGATCAAGCTCGGGGCCGATCAATTTGCCCAAAACCTGGACTATTACCAGAAAAATATCACCCGTTGGGAGAACGAGCACGGCGGCCTCGAGTATGTCGACCTCCGGTTCCTGGGCCGGGTCATCTTCAAACCCCTCAAGAATCAACCGGAGCCAGAATCCCCTCCCCATCCCGTGAAGGAGGCCCCATAATGCCTAAAAATGGATACATCGTCGGGCTCGACATCGGGACAAAGAAGGTCACCGCCATCATCGGCGAGATCACGGAAGAGCGTAAGGTGGAAGTCATCGGCATCGGCACGGCGGACTCCAAAGGCCTGCGGAAAGGCGTTGTCGTCAACCTGGATGTGACGTCGTCAGCCATCAAAAAGGCCCAGGAAGAGGCCGAGCTTATGGCGGGCGTCGAGATCGGCTCGGCCTTTGTCGGCATTTCCGGGGCCCACATCAAGAGTTTCAACAGCCGGGGCGTGATCGCGGTCTCCGGCAAAAACAGGGAGATCAGCCGCGACGACATCCGGCGGGTCATCGAACAATCCAAAGCGGTGGCCATTCCGCCGGACCGGGAGATCATCCATGTCATCCCCCAGGAATTCGTCGTCGATGAGCAGGACGGCATCCGCGACCCGCTGGGCATGAACGGCATTAAGCTCGAGGTCAACGTCCACATCGTCACCGGCGCCATCACCTTGGTCCAGAACCTGAGGACCTGTATCGAACGCTCCGGGATCAACATCGAGCAGATCGTCCTGAGCCAGATCGCCACGAGCACGTCCGTCCTGACCCCTGACGAAAAAGAGCTGGGCGTCGGCCTGATCGATATCGGCGCCGGCACGACCGAGGTCGCCATCTTCGAGCGGGGCAGCCTGTGGTACACATCGATCATTCCCCTCGGCGGGGACAATTTCACCAACGACATCGCCGTGGGCTTGCGGACGCCGATTCCCGACGCGGAAAAAATCAAGAAAAAATTCGGATGCGTCTCGGCCCCGGTCTCGGATGAGCAGGAGACGCTCGAAGTCCCGTCGGTGGGACGAGGCCGGAAACCGCGCGTGCTTTCGCGACAGCTTCTGGCCGATATCATCCAGCCGCGCGCCGAAGAGATCTTCCGCCTGGTCGACAACGACATCAAGCGGATGGGCTACGAGAAATCCCTCAATTCCGGGATCGTCCTGACGGGCGGCACGGCCCTCCTCGAAGGGATGGAGGAAGTCGCCGAGGAGATTTTCGACTTGCCGGTCCGCCGCGGCGACCCGACGGGCGTGGGCGGGCTCATGGACCGGGTCGCCACGCCCGACTATGCCACGGCCGTGGGGCTGATTCTCTACGGATACGGCCTCCTCCAGGAGACCGGCTTTGCCAAGGACCGAAAAAAAGGGCTTTTTGCCAAATTTAAAGATTTATTCAAGGAAGATTAGGAGAAATCATGGCTAATGATCCGACAAGCAAACTGAAATTTCATCTCGTCGAAGACATGCTGGGCGCCAAGATCCGGGTG
>JAPKZH010000299.1 GCA_026393905.1 Candidatus Aminicenantota bacterium | reverse complement strand
TACAAGGGTCTTCTTGCCGGATGGCTGATCGCGAATTTGAAGCGGTCCGTAGCCCCTCAGCTCGGCGGCCGCTTCCTCCCCGAGTTTTCCCTCAGCCAGCCGATCTCGGATTCTTTTTCTCTGGATGCGGAGTTCTCCTTGAACGGCTTCGGCGTTGCCCGATTCCCCTCCAGCGAAGAAATCCAAACGGAAGGAAAGATCAAGCCCTACCGGTTTTGGCTGCGTCTATCCACCTCCCAGTTCGAAGCCCGCATCGGACTTCAGAAGATCAATTTCGGATCGGCCGCGCTGCTGCGACCGTTGATGTGGTTCGACAGCCTGGACCCCAGGGATCCTCTCCAGCTGACCGGTGGCGTGTATGGTCTGCTCCTGCGGTATTATTTCGTCAACAACGCCAACATCTGGGTTTGGGGATTATACGGGAATGACTCCCCCAAGGGCTGGGAGTCCATCGCCACTGCCGGAGACACGGTGGAATACGGGGGAAGGGTGCAGCTCCCGCTCCTGACCGGAGAGGTGGGCTTGACTTATCACCACCGGCAGATCGGGATCGTCCCTGTACCTGCGCCGGGATTATCTCCTCCCGAGGAGCGCGCTCCCGAATTCAGGATCGGCCTGGACGGAAAGTGGGACCTGGGAATTGGACTCTGGTTTGAGGGGGCGCTGACCCATCAGGAGAACAATCTCCTGCCTCAGCCTTGGCAGCGCGCTTACGCCCTCGGTGTCGATTACACCTTGGACTGGGGAAACGGGCTCAATGTCATGGGCGAGCACCTTCGGCTGGACCGCAGCGGAAGGGCGTTCGGCCCCGGAGACGGCCCGGATTTCTCGGCGCTGTTTCTCCGCTATCCCGTGAGTGTTTTCGTTGATATGACGGCCATATTTTATTATGATTGGCGGGAAAAAGAATTCTATCGGTTTCTCAGCTGGCAGCGGACCCATGATCGTTGGCGTTTCAATATTATCGCCTTTTGGAATCCGGACGCTTTCCTGGTCTACCCCACGCAGCCGGGCGCCAATCCGTTTTCCGGCAAGGGGATCCAGCTGATGATCGCGTTCAACTATTGAAGAAAACGAGGTTGGAATGGAGAATTCGTATCTGATCGAGACTCGCGACCTGGTCAAGACCTACCCCATGGGAGAGCACACGATCGTGGCCTTGGACAAGGTGAATCTCAAATTCGAAAAAGCTGAGTTCACCGGACTGGTGGGACCCAGCGGTTCGGGGAAGACCACTTTGCTCAACATTATCGGTTCGCTCGATTCCCCGACCTCCGGCAGCGCCGTGGTCATGGGGCGAAAAGTGGAGGGTCTGTCGCACAAGCAGGCGTCTGCGCTCCGCAACCACCACATCGGATTCATCTTCCAGACTTTCAACCTGCTTCCCGTCTACACGGTTTTCGAGAATGTGGAGTTTCCGCTGCTGCTTCTCGATTATTCCGCGGCCGAGCGGCGAAAAATGACCATGGTTGCGCTGGATTGGGTCGGGCTCGCGGATCGGACCAGGTCCAAACCCGCCCAGCTCTCCGGCGGCCAGAGCCAGAGGGTGGCGATCGCGCGCGCGGTCGTCAAAAAGCCGGCGCTCATCCTGGCGGACGAGCCCACGGCCAACCTGGACGCGGAAAACTCGCACCACATCCTGCAGACGATGGAGCGTCTCAACCGCGACCTGGGAACCACTTTCGTATTCGCGACGCATGACGAGAAGGTGATCGATTATCTGCGCCGCAAGATCACTCTGTTTGACGGGGCCGTTGCCAAAGACGAGCGAATGGAACCGCAGAGGCCGGGAGGAGAAAAGCGGTGATCATCCCCAAGCTGGCGCTGCGCAATCTTCTGGGAGCCGGCCTGAGAACCTGGCTGAATGTGGTCGTGCTTTCGTTTGCCTTCGTGGTCATCATCTGGACGCAGGGCCTGTACGAAGGGATGAACGCCCAGGCGGAGCGGGCTTCGGTGGATGCGGCTCTGGGCGGAGGCCAGTACTGGCAGGAGAAATACGACCCGCTCGATGTTTTTTCCCTCGAGGATGCCCACGCCATCGTCCCGGATTCGCTGGGGGCCATGATCGCCGCGAACAGGGCGACGGCCATTCTCGTGGTTCAGGGCACACTCTACCCGAAAGGGCGCATCCATCCGGTCATGATCAAGGGCATCGATCCGGATCAGCAGTTGCTCTCTCTGCCCTCTCATTTCTTGAAGACCGGAGAAGACCGCTTTCCGGCTCTGATCGGCAGCCGCATGGCCAAGAGCACGGGTTTGAAAGTCGGGGATACGGTGACCATGCGCTGGCGCGACGCCCACGGGACGTTTGACGCCCGGGACGTGGAGATCGTCCAGGTGATGAAAACCATCGTCCCGAGCATCGACCAGGGACAGGTCTGGATCCCTCTGGACAGGCTCCGCATTTTGGCCGGGATGGAGGAGGAAGCCGGCTTGGTGGTGGTGGCGCAGGGCGCTCTCGAGCGGCCGGAAGCCCCGGGATGGGTCTTCCGGGACCTCGACTTCCTGCTCAGCGACATCAAGCAGCTGGTCCGGATGAAGAGCGCCGGGGCCGCGATCCTTTATTTCGTGCTGATCCTGCTGGCGATGCTGGCCATCTTCGACACCCAGGTTCTCTCCATCTTCCGCCGCAAAAAGGAGATGGGGACGCTCATGGCCTTCGGATTCACACGCGGCCGGGTGATCCGGTTGTTCACGCTGGAAGGAGCCCTGCACGGCGTTTTGGCGGCGGTCGTCGCCGCTCTTTACGGAATTCCCTTTTTAACGTGGTTCGCCCGCCGGGGCTGGGCCTTGCCCGAGGCCATGGACAGCTACGGTTTCGCCATCGGCGAAAAGCTCTTTCCGGTCTACAGCGCCGGGCTCGTGGTCGCGACCACGCTGCTGGTCCTGGTGATCACGACCATCGTCAGTTTCTTGCCGACCCGCAAGATCGCCAAACTGAAACCGACGGATGCCCTCCGGGGACGAATGTCATGATCAAGTTTCTTTTCAAGGGCCTGATGCGTGACCGCTCCCGCAGCCTTTTCCCCATTCTGACCGTCGTCATCGGGGTTATGCTCACGGTATTTATTTACAATTGGATCAACGGCGCCCAGTTCAATTTCATCGATTCCAACGCCCGGTTCAACACCGGCCATGTCAAGATCATGTCCAGGGCCTACGCCCGGGAAGCGGACCAGGTTCCCAACGACCTCGCCTTGATCGGTGTGCAGTCTCTGGTGGATAAACTTCAGGAAGAGTATCCGGATATGATCTGGACTCCCCGCATCCGGTTTGGAGGGCTCCTGGATATCCCGGATGCCGAGGGGGAAACCCGCGAGCAGGGCCCGGTCATGGGTATGGCCGTCGACCTTTTATCGGCGGGAAGCAACGAGCCCGGGATCTTCAAACTGGAAGAGGCTCTGGTGCGCGGCCGGGTGCCCCAGCGTGCGGCGGAGATCCTCATCAGCGAAGATTTTGCCCGCCGTTTGAAAGTCCAGCCGGGCGACACGGCGACCTTGATCAGCGTCACCATGCAGGGCAGCATGGCCGTGGCCAATTTTACCGTGGCGGGCACCATCCGGTTCGGAGTGGAGGCCATGGATCGGGGGGCGATGATTGCCGACATCGCCGATATCCGGGCCGCCCTGGATATGGAAGATGCGGCCGGCGAAATCCTCGGGTTTTTCGGTGATTTCATGTATCGCGACCCGCAGGCGAGTCAAATCACCACTCGTTTCAACGCGGCCCACGGTGATGATCCCGATGAATTCGTGCCGGTCATGGATACGCTCCTCCATCAGGCGGGGATGACGGACCTGATGGCCATGCTGAAGATGTTCTCGGGACTGGTCCTGGTGGTCTTCATAGCCGTCATGTCGCTTGTCCTCTGGAACGCCGGCCTGATGGGCAGTCTGCGCCGCTACGGCGAGATCGGCGTGCGGCTGGCTCTGGGGGAAACCAAAACCCATATCTACCGGAGTCTGATCTGGGAATCCCTGATGATCGGGGTGCTGGGATCCTTGATCGGGACGGCCGTTGGACTGGCGGAATCCTACTATCTTCAGGCGCACGGGCTCAACATCGGGTTTATGATGAAAAACGCCTCGCTTTTCATATCCAACGTCTTGAGGGCCAAGGTTTCTCCGGTCAGCTACGTGATCGGCTTTATCCCGGGACTGGCGGCCACGTTTCTAGGATCCTCCGTCTCAGGAACGGGGATCTATCGGCGCCAGACATCCCGGTTAATGAAGGAATTGGAGTCATGAAAAAGCACAGCCCGGTTTGGATTTTGGCGGTTCTTGTCTGGACTCTGGCGGAAGCCCAGGTTCCCTCCGGCGACTGGATCCTCCAAAAAGTCGACGAAAACATAGGCTCGGACAACAAGATCTCCCATTCCCGGATGGTCATCCACGGACGCCGGGCGAGCCGGACCGTCGAATCCCGGTCCTGGATCCAAGGGGACGAGAAGTCCTTCACCGAATATCTGGCGCCTCCACGGGAAGCGGGGACCAAGATGCTCAAGCTCGAGGACCAGCTCTGGACCTATTCGCCTTCCACCGACCGCACGATCAGGATCTCGGGACACCTGCTGCGCCAGTCTGTCATGGGGTCGGACCTCTCCTACGAAGACCTCATGGAGGACCGCAAGCTGAGGGACCTGTATGCGGCCCGGGTCAGCGGCGAAGAGGAGTATGACGGCCGCGTCTGCTGGGTCTTGGAGCTGACGAGCAAAGAAGAAGAAGTGGCCTACCATTCCCGGAAGATTTGGGTGGACAAGGAACGATTCGTTGCTTTGAAGGAAGACCGCTTTGCCAAAAGCGGCAAGCTGTTGAAGCGGACCGAGGTCAAAGACGTCCAGCGCATGGAGGGACGATGGATCCCCAGGAAGATCGTTTTCAAGGACATGCTCAAAACCGGCGAGGGAACCGAGTTTGTGCTCGAAGAGGTCCAATTCAACGCTGCGATCCCGGATCATGTTTTTTCCAAGGCGTCGTTGAGAAAATGAGGAAGGAAGAGCTTCGCCTAAAAGACAATCTGTTTCGATTCTTTTCTAATGACCTATTTCAGGCCAGAGCCGCAGCCCCGGGATCACGGCGAAATGGTCGTCATAGGTCACCAGGATCGAGCCTGTTTCCAGGCCATGCGCCGCGATCCAGACATCATTGATCGGAATCGGTTTTCCGGACTTTCTGAGAGAGCCCATGATGAGCCCGAAAACATCCGCCGTTTCAATCGTCGCCTCAAGGGTGGTTACTGTTGATAAGTTGACTCTCTTCTCTTTAATTGATATTCTCTGGTCAACAGAAGCAGAGGAATCAAGTGGCAACGAGATGTCCGAAGTGCCAAGCGGAAAATCCTGAAACACAGCGATTCTGCGGAGAGTGCGGGACGCCGCTCTCCCTAGTTCCGGGGCATGATATCGCCTCACCAAAGCCGCCGGGGGGACATGAACCGAAATCTCCGGAATTCGGTCCCATGTCCCCGAAGTGGCCCACAGAAACCCTCCGGATGCCCGTCCGCGAACTTTCGACGGGCACGACTTTTGCCGGCCGCTACCAGGTCATCGAAGAGCTGGGAAAAGGGGGGATGGGGCGGGTCTATAAGGTCTTCGACACGGACATCAAGGAAAAAGTCGCCCTGAAGCTGCTCAAGCCCGAGATCTCCGCCGACAACGAAACCATCGAGCGGTTCTCTAACGAGATAAAGTTGGCCCGCAAGATCAGGCACAAGAATGTCTGCGGAATGTTCGACCTGGGGAAAACGGAGGGGACTCTCTACCTGACTATGGAGTTTGTGCCCGGTGAGGACCTAAAGCGTTTGATCCGGAGAATGGGCCAGTTCCCGATGGGGAAGGCCGTGTCCGTCGCTGAGCAGATCTCGGAGGGTTTGTCCGCGGCGCATCATCTCGGTATTGTCCATCGGGATCTCAAGACTTCGAACATCATGGTGGACGAGGATGGGAACGCCCGGATCATGGATTTCGGGATCGCCCGCTCGCTCAAAGAAAAAGGCATTACGGGCGCGGGGGTGATGATCGGAACGCCGGAGTATATGTCGCCCGAGCAGGTCGAGGGTAAGGACGTCGACCAGAGGTCGGATATCTATTCGCTGGGAATTATTCTCTTTGAAATGCTGGCGGGGCGGGTGCCGTTCGAGGGAGAAACGCCGCTCAGCATCGCCCATAAGCACAAGTACGAGCCGCCGGCAGACCCGAGGAAGCTCAACTCGCAAATTCCTGAAGACCTCAACCGCGTGATTTTGCGCTGCCTCGAGAAGGACAAAGGGAAGCGTTATCAGACGGCAGAAGAATTGCGGGCCGACCTGGGGATGATCGAGCAGGGCTTGCCGACAACTGAGCGCATTGTCGCAGAAAAAAAGCCTTTTACTTCGCGGGAAATCACAGTCAAATTCAATCTAAAAAAACTCGCCATACCTCTATTTGTCGTCGTCGTGCTTGCCGCCGCAGCCGTCATTCTCTGGAAATTCATCCCTCATAGAAAGGCGCCCGCCGCGCCCAAAATCGAGAACTCGATCGCCGTGATCAGCTTTAAAAACCAGACCGGCGACCCTGCCTATGACTATTTGCAGGAGGCCATCCCCAACCTTCTGATCACGAACCTGGAAAACACCGGGTTGTTTTATGTCGCCACTTGGGAACGAATGCAGGACATTCTCAAACAAATGGGCGTCAAGCCGGCCAAAACCATTGATAGCGACCTCGGCTTTGAGCTCTGCCAACGAGAAGGGATCAAGGCGATTGCCATCGGCAGCTTTACCAAGGCGGGGGAAGTCTTCCGCACAGACGTGAAAGTCCTCGACGCCGAGACCAAGCGGCCCCTCAAAAGCGCCAATATTAAGGGGACGGGCGCCAACAGCATTCTCGACAGTCAGATCGATGCCCTGAGCAGAGAAATATCCCTCGGCCTGGGAGCCCAGAAAGAAAAAATTGAAGCGGCGCCGCTTAGGGTTAAGGATATCACCACTCAATCTCTCCAAGCTTATGATTATTTCCTCAAGGGAAAAGCAGCTTATAACTTGATCTACTGGATTGATGCCAAGAAATATATGGAAAAGGCTCTAGAGATTGATCCGACCTTTGCCATGGCCTACGTCTACCTGGCCTGGGCAAACTACAATACGGGTGACGATAAAGCTAGGAATGAGACTATTGAAAAAGCGACGGCTTTTTCGAATAAGACTTCCCAAAAAGACAGGCTCTATCTTGAAGCAGGCTACGCTCTATTTATCAAGCAGGATCTTGACAAACATCACGCGCTCCTCAAAGAGCTGGTCCAGAAATATCCCGACGAGAAATGGGCCTTTCATTACCTGGGCGACTTTCTCTGGACTTATCGAGAGGACCTCGCCGGCGCATCCATACAATTTGAAAAATGGCTGGCGCTTGATCCGCAGGATGCGAATGCGATCAATCATCTCATCTATATCAGCTCCTGGCTGGGCGATTTCAAGAAAGCGGCGGAATACATCAAAATGCACGATGCCGTCGCTCCCCCCGATCCCTATAATCTAGTTGCGCAGGCAACGATGTGCGCGATCATGGGTCAGTTTGACAAGGCCATCGCCAAGAGCAAAGAAGCTCTCGAAATTCGGCCTGATTTCAAAGACGCCTTTTTGAACCTGATCCTGATTTATGCCACGAAGGAAGAATTCGAAGAATCCATGAGGTGGGCCAACGAGTATGTCTCCAGGGCTTCCTCGGCCGGGCTGAAGTCCGAGGCTTATTGCCAGAGGGGCTTTTTTCACTACTGGCGAGGAAGATTCAAGGACGCCCTGAGCGATTTCACTTTGGCCGATAAGATGGCGGAAGAAGCCGAAAATTGGACATATAAAGCCAATGCTTTAGAGGGGAAAGGCCTCGTTTATCTTGCGAAAGGCGAGTTCGAACTCAGCCGGACGTCTTTCGAAAACGAGCTCAAGCTTCTTGTCGGGAGCGTCCGGACGTGGGGCCCTTTTAATAAGGCCTATTTGGCCTGGCGGCTGGGTATGCTTGCTGCAGAACAAGGTCAGATAGGAGTGGCCAAAGCTAAGCTTTCTGAAATGAAAACAATATTGCCGGAAATCAAGGGCTGGGACAAGGGTTTCTTAATGGCCCTGGGGGACCTGCTCCAAGGTGAAGCTTTGCTCACTCAAGGAGACCTGGATGCGGCTCTTGCCGTAAGCCAAAAGGCATGCGGACCTGGATCTCCCTATTGGAGCCAATACTACGTTTGGCCGTTCCGGGAATATACATCGTACTGTATGGACCTCACGGCCAGGGTTTTCGCTAAAAAGGGAGATCTCGTCAAGGCTATCTCGGAATACGAACGCCTCCTCACATTAGAGGTTCGAACCCCCTATTTTGTCCATCCCCTTTATCATTACCGGCTGGGCCTTTTGTATGAGAGAACGGGAGAGGCCATGAAGGCGAAAGCCCAATATCAGAAATTCCTCGACCTCTGGAAAGACGCCGACCCCGGCCGCTTTGAAGTCGAGGACGCCAAAAAACGTCTGGCGTCGCTAAATATGCATTCTCGCATCTCGACCCGGCGGGAACATGCAAAGATCGAGTCAAGTTTGCTTACTTTGAATGCGGCCATATGATGTATATCCGCAAGGCCAACCTCATGAAAGCGAAAACGGAGCTGGCGGAGTTTATTCGCTCGGCGACGCCGCGCTTTTTTTGAGCTAAAGCGTAAAGAGGAGGCGGCGCAAATGA
>JAPKZH010000181.1 GCA_026393905.1 Candidatus Aminicenantota bacterium | reverse complement strand
GGTCGTCATCACCCCGGCTGCGGGGGGATGGTTCCGGCGCAGAGTTTCATGCGCTCGTGGAACCGGCAACGTTTTCATCCAACGACCATATTACGGGGAGCGGAAGCCTATCGTCTTTCAGCCCCTGCGGCCAAAGAGTTGTGCACGTGCTGCCCGGAGGGCGATTGACATTGCCGCGCGGCCGGGAGTGTTTCACCAGCAGTGAGAATTATGAAGGGAGGGCTCATGAGTCTTAAAAGAGCAACTTTGGTTTCCCGCGGATGGATCTTGCCCGCACTGGCCATTTTTTTCCTGGCCGCTTCTCCAAATCCTTTCGCTCCCGACACGCCCGAGTCGGGCTCCGTCGAGAGAATCGCGAAACTTACGACCGACGCGCGGTATCTTAGCCCCTGGGTCGCCTACGTGCCCGAGTCCAAGGCTGTGCCGTCGCCTAAAAAATATCTGGGACGCATCTCAGGAGAGGCCGGAGAACTTTCACACATATCACAGATTTATGGATATTTCCGGGCGCTCGCTAAGTATTCTTCACGGGTTCACATGGAAGTCATCGGCAAAACCGAGGAAGGGAGGGAGATCATCCTGGCAGCCATTGCCGATGAGGAAGGCATTCGAAATCTGGCGCGGTTGAAAGCCGCCACGGCGGCACTGGCGGATCCGCGCCGGACAAATCCTGAGGAAGCGGAGAAGATCATTGCGTCCGCCCGGCCCATTTATTATATCAATGCCGCGCTCCATGCCGACGAGAACGGCAGCCCGGAGATGGTCCTGGAGCTTGCTTACCGCCTGGCGGTGTCCGAGCAACCGATGATCCAGCAGATCCGCCGGAACGTGCTGGTCTTGATCAATCCTGTCTCTGAGCCCGATGGCCATGAAAAAATGGTGGATTGGTACTATCGTTACCTCAAGGGTCGCACAGATTATGACAGCCTCCCGAGGCAATCGCCGCCTTACTGGAGCCGCTATGTTTATGTCGATATCAATCGGGACGGTCACCAAGTCACCATGGAGGCGACCCGAGCTGTTCACCGGATGTTTTTTGATTATCACCCGACCGTGATCCATGACTTGCATGAGGCGATCGCTCTCCTCCAGACCTGGAACGGAACCGGCCCTTACAATCCCCATCTCGATCCGATCGTGACCAGCGAATTCTTGGAAATGAGCTTTCATGAGGTTACGGTGCTGACGGCCCTGGGGATGCCGGGGGTCTGGACCTGGAATTTTGGAGAAAATTTCGGTCTTCCCTATTTGGAATCCATTGCCTTAAACCACAACAGTATCGGTCGTGGATACGAAACCTTCGGCAATGCGACCGCGGAAACCGTCCAACGGACGGAGTCTGCCGAGAGCACAACTCGAGAGTGGTACCGGCCCTGGCCTTCCGATCGGTCCTTCACCTGGTCTTTGCGCGATAATATTAACTATCAGGAAACGGCCTGTTTGGCCATTCTTGACTATACGGCGAAACACGCCAAGGATATGCTCCGAAACTTCTACCGGAAAAGTACCAAGTCCTGGCAGGCGGGCAAAAACGGCAATCCTTTTGCTTATGTGATCCCGGAGGACCAGGGCGACCGAAGGAGGGTCGCGGAGATGGTGAATCGGCTCCTCAGTCAACGGATCGAAATAGGGCAGGCGGCCGAATCCATCGTGGTCAACGAGGGGGAGTTTCCAAAAGGGACCTACGTTGTTCAACTCGACCAGCCTTACCGGAACTACGCAGTTGACCTCCTCGAGCCGCAAAAGTTCCCGGCCGATTCAGCAAATTTGCCTTATGATGATGTCTCCTGGGCTCTTCCCATGCATTACGGGATCGAAGCCAAACGGATTGATGATCCGAAGATCCGGCAAGCCGTTCTTAGACCTCTGACCGGCGAGCTTCATCCCATCGGTCGAACGAGCGGCGGGACGGGACCGATTTATATCATCAGAGAAACCGGGCAGGAAGCCCTGCTCGCGGCCCGTTTTCGCCTGGAGAAGTTTAAAATCGAAATCGCGGAGGAACCGTTCCAGGTCGCCGGCTCGAGTTATCCGGCCGGATCTTGGATCCTTAGAGCGCAGGACGGTCTGGAGCCGGCGATCAAGGAGGTTGCTTCTGAACTCGCCCTGGACTTTGAGAGTGCGTCTTCGATTCCCGAGGTTCACAGGCATGACGCTGCCGTTCCCAGACTGGGT
>JAPKZH010000295.1 GCA_026393905.1 Candidatus Aminicenantota bacterium | reverse complement strand
ATCAAGTACGTCAGTCAGGATTTCCAGAAAAAAAAGGCCCAACTCTGGTGGTTTCCTTATTTAACTCCCAAACCGGAAATCATGGAAAAAGCCACCGTCCTCATCCACCACGAGCGCAAACGGGAAAAAATCAAGGCCGCCATCGGGCTTTTGCGCTCCTGGGGGCTTGTTCGAAGCACGACCTCTGTCAGGAGCCTGTTGAAGATTGCCGGCCGCTTTTTCCGCTAGAATTTTCTTCTCCGGCGCTCCCGATCCTTGGCTTCTCGTGGGATCGTGTCCGGCCCTTTTTGGATGAAACTCGTGGCGTTGTCGAAGTAGACCACCATCTCCGATTCGTTTTTGCTGACTTTGTCGACCAGGATTCCGCTCTGAGAACTATAGAGCCCGCCCCGGTTGTTGATAAAGCCTTGGGCCACGTACAGCCAGTCTTGGATGGTCGCATTGTCGGGGTGATGGTTGTAGTTCTTATTGATCGGATAAAGGATGTTCTTGGCAGCCCAATAGTCCAGGGCGACGGGGTCCTGGCTGGCGACGATCCGGTTGGCGTTGAAGGTGGTGCTTGCCGGATAGCCCGTGAGAGATTCATGCGACACCCAGATCGCATCCATGAGGTTCAGGACCGGAGGTCGGACGGAAACAACCATCTTTCCGCACGTCTCTCCCAACCCGGCGTAATGGCGGTATCCGCTGTTCCCGTCGTTCATGCTCAGGACGCCGTAAAAATGCTTGAGTGAAGCCGTGATCTCGGACCCGCCGTGGGTCTTGAGAACAGGGACATTGATGAGCTTGAGGTTCTGGCCATAGCCGCTGCCGTTCCACACCCCTTCCCGGAGCTCCACCCGGGTGCCGCGCCTCGTGGTAAAACAGGGATAGGAGACATTTTCCAATATTCGATAGCCGTTGGTGACATGGTCATCACGGTTGATGAACCTGTCGCGGATCGGATCGAGCAGGAAGGCCGAAACCCGGGAGTCTTTGAAAATATGATCGACCATGTAAAGAAAAGAATGGCTTTCGTTGAGGGCGTTGGCATGGACGAGGTTGTCCGAATAGCTGGCCGATGTGTCGCAGTTGAGGCTGCCCCGTCCCTGGCCGTTTTCAAAGATCACGATCTCGCCGGTAAAGCCGTCCCGATGGCTGAGGATGGCCTGGACGAGGCCGCGGACGAGATCGCTGTTGGTGGCGCCCCTGTATTTCCACTGGGCGTTGACTTTGATCAAGACCACATCGTTGGAGGCGATCATTCCGAGGGGGCCGGAAACCGGCCCGGTCACGTTGGACCGGTAAAACTTGAGGCCGTTGTTTCCCATCAGGAAAAGCAGGCAGTCGATTCCGGCGTGGTTGTTCGGGCTCCGCTGGCTGTAAAAAGGGTTTCCGGGGATTTCGCTCACGGAGAACAGGGAGTTCTGGGCTGCGGCGTCCGTCCCGAATAGTCGAGGGGATCGGACGAGCAGGGTCGAAAAGGCGCCGCCGACCGTCCATTTCATGAAATCGCGGCGGCTGAGAGAAAGTTTCTTGGGATCGTCTTTCATTGAGCCTCCTTCATCGTTAATCGAGGGGAGCCTCGTTTTTCTCGGCCGAATATACTTACTTTATAGATTATATAGGAAAAAGGGCCGTCCGGCAAGGAATCCTTGCCGGTAAAAAGCCTCAAGTCATTGGGGGGCGGAATTTGAGCCATCCACGCATTTAGTCGGACGGGAATCGTTTAATGGAAAAAAGATACAAATCGCCGGGTTAGAAAGGAAGACGGGAAGAAAGATCCGGATTTTTCGTCCAAATAACGAGGTGAAAGAAGCAAGGAACAGCCCAAACTGAAGGTCGGGATGAAAAAAATTCATCATATCTACCAGGCGGCTGATCCATAAAATTTGCATCGGCCATTGCGGCTAGCCACGATGATGGAAAACAAGTATTATGAATGCATCCAAAGGATAAATGAGAGCCATTGTCCAATATCTTAAATTGTTGAGAGGAAGAGATGCCTGAAGAAAGCAGGTCCCCTATTACAATCCGAGGGCTAACCCATCGCTATCCGGGAAATACCATCGCGCTCAAAGATGTCAATCTGGACATCGAAAAGGGGATGTTCGGACTTCTTGGACCCAATGGCGCCGGGAAGACCACCCTCATCCGAATCCTGGTTACTCTTCTCAAACCCACAGCCGGCCGGGTCCTGATCAACGGCCTGGACCTGGGGAAAGACCGCAAAAAGATCCGTCAGCTGACTGGGTACCTCCCCCAGGAATTCACCTCATTTGCCAGACTGACTGTCTGGGAGTTTCTGGACTACGTGGGCTGCCTGAGAGGGATTCGCCCCAGGTCAAGGCGGCATACTCTGATTGAAAAAACGCTCGAAGACGTCGGGCTCTATGAGGCGCGGGACCGCAAAGCCAGCAAGCTCTCGGGAGGCATGAAGCGCCGGCTGGGTATCGCCCAGACCCTGATCAGCGATCCCCAGATCATGATCATCGACGAGCCGACGGTCGGCCTGGACCCCGAGGAACGGGTCCGGTTCCGCAATCTCCTCTCCGATCTTTCCCGGCAGGAAAAGGTCATTCTGCTCTCCACGCACATCGTGGGGGATATCTCCTCCACCTGCTCTCGGATTGCCCTGTTGAACGAAGGCAACCTCGTCTTCAACGGCACCCCTGCGGAATTGGCGGCCAAGGTCCAGGGGAAGGTCTGGAAAGCCTCGATCACTTCCCAGGAACTGGACTTTTTCAAGACTAAGTATCAGGTGATCTCGGCCGTTCCATCCGAGGCCGGCTATGAGCTTCGTATCGTCGCTGAAAATTTTGCCGACGGCCCGGCGGAGTCTGTGGAACCCAACCTCGAGGACGCCTATGTTTACTTCATGCAGTCCGTAGACGGCCAATACTAATACAAATGTAATAAATAAAGTGACAATGTATGGGCGGCGCATAGGCCGCCCTTAGCCCCCGGGCCCCGGGGAACCAGTCCCGTCGGTTCCCCCCGTCGGAAAAGCCGACGGGGCCCCCCTCCGCTACGGGGGCTTTAGGACGGCCTATGCGCTGCCCATACGGGGATGTCATTTTATTGCGTTGATATTAGTCGCCTCCAAAGACTAC
>JAPKZH010000517.1 GCA_026393905.1 Candidatus Aminicenantota bacterium | reverse complement strand
CATTCTCCTTATTATTGCTGGCTTATGCCTTATCTTGGGACCTCTTTTTCAACCAAGCTCAGCTTCCCAGGAAGCCGTCCGGCCCCAGAAGCCTCTCCAGTACGAAGCCAGAGTAACCCTGAAGCTCATCCAGGTCATCGTCACGGACAAGAAAGGGAACCCGGTGACCGACCTGGGCAAAGACGATTTCATCCTTTACGACAACGGAGAACAGAAAATCCTGACCGAATTCGAAAAGCATGTCCTCTCCCTTCCGTCCGCAAAAGCCCCTACCGAGGAGAAGCTCACCAAGACGCCGATCGCCACCAGGCCCCGCCTCCTTAACCGCAAGTTATACTTACTTTTTGACTTCGCCTATACCGATGGGATAGGCGTTCGTCTAGCTCGGCAGGCGGCCCTGCACTTCACTGATACCAAGCTCATGCCCACCGACGAACTCGGAGTCATCTCCTTTTCTGGAAAGAGAGACCTCCAGATCCACGAGTTTCAGACGACGGATCATCTGAAGATCCGGAAGGCGGTCGAATCGCTCGGCCTTCAAAAAGTGATGGGGGTCCTCATGGACCCGAAGGCCAAGGGTGGGCGGGAGGAAGTCGATTGGGGAGGCGTTAAGATAGCCGTGGCCCGCTCCGGTTCGGAGGCGCGATTCGTCGCCCGCAATTTCATCTGGGCTCTGACCACATTTGCCCAGGCCCTGCGCTACGTCCCCGGCCAGAAACAGATCATCCTTTTCTCGAGTGGAATCCCTGGACCCTTCATCAATAGCCCAGAGAGTAAGAACAGTGACTTGCGCTATATCTACACGCAGCTCGGCAAAGAGCTGGCCACTTCCAACATCTCCATTTATCCGATCAATACAGAGGACCCGTATACCTTATTAACGAAACCTGAGTCGCAAACAGGGGCCGTTATGCTCCGTGAATTAGCCTCCACTACGGGCGGGCGGTATCTCGGCAGCGTCGTCAACTCCGCTGAGCATTTTGAGAAGATTCAGACGCTTACCGGAACATACTATGTTTTAGGATACTCGATAAGAGAGACATGGGATGGCAAATATCATAAGATCAAGGTGAAGGTCAGCCGTCCTGACTGCGAGGTCCGCGCCCAGGCCGGCTATTCAGACCCCAAGCCGTTTCCGGAATATTCGGACCTGGAGAAACAGATCCATCTCGTGGATCTGGCGCTGGCCGAGAATCCCTTATCGCAAGCGCCGGTGCGTTTTACGATGCAAGCCCTGTCCTGTTCCCAGAAGCCGCCGGACAACCTCGGCTTCGTCGCGGAGATCCCCCTCGAAAAACTTGGCGAGGTCGCCGGGACAAAGGTCGAGGTCGTCAGCCTAGTGTTTAATGCCGCCGATGACATCGTCGACCTCCGCCGCACCGAATCGGACTTCAAAGTGTTTAAACGGAATAAAACTTTTAACTTCTCCGTGCTCTCTGTTCCGCCGGGAAATTACAAATGCCGTGTCGTGCTGAGGAACCTGGAGACGGGGCGGGCCGCCGTGGCCGGTGCGACGGCCGTCGTTCCCGAAGTGAAGGCCAACGAGCTTCTACTCTACCCGCCGCTCTTTTTGGCCTCTGAAAAGGGGGCCTTTTATATCGAGGAGAACGCGGCGAAGAGCCCCGCTAGCAAGGGCGGATCCGCCCTTTTCGCGAAGGCATTTCTTTTCGATCCGGCCCAGTATGCGCCGTTCCTGGAGACGACCCTGAAAGGAGGGACGGAAACCTGGGTTTCGGTCCGCTGCGCTGTGCCAAAAGGCCTCGCGGGCGATATCCGCCTGTCCGCCTCTTTTCTGGATGCCCAAACGGGCGAGGAGATTCCTATTCCACTGACTGTCGTCGCCAAGAGTGATGGCGGCGGAATCAAAGCCTATTTCGTCCGCCTCGAAATCCCTGCCGTTGAGCCAGACACATACCAGTTCTCACTCTTGGCGGATGGGCCAAACGGGATATCCTCGCGGCTAGTCCGCAACTTCGTCATTAATTGAGGAGGCCAATCTACAAGAGGTATGAAATGAATCGCATAAAACCCAAGATCATTCTTTCGGTTCTCCTGGTAACGCTTGTCGGAATCTGCGGCGCTTCGGCAGGGGTCTGCCAAGACAAGGCCGCGGCGGCGGCAAAGAGCGCTACGGAAATTGACCTCCCCGCTCTGCTCCAGAAG